>DAOVNN010000181.1 GCA_030630165.1 Candidatus Krumholzibacteriota bacterium | reverse complement strand
GATAATTAGTGCCGGAGCCTGCGAGGGCGCGATGGCACGGGGGAGACTCCACCGATCCAGCTCTCTGCTTGCTGCCTGTGCCGACGTTACCCCCCCTGCCCTGAGGCAGTTCTCCGACATGTGAAATCGATATTGCCAGTTCGCCGGCGGGGACACCCGCTCCGTCCGATACCAGCCGACCTGCGCTCTGTTATACTGGCGCTACGCGTGCGGCCTTCGGAGGGAGTGACCGTACCGCCGGAGCGCATTTTAAGGGGGAGAGATGCAAATATTCAGATTCCATATAATCATTCTGATGGTTTGTGTTCTATCCGCCGCCCTGCCGGCGGATCTCTTTTCGAGGGAGCCCGAAGTCAGGCCGCCCGTTCGCTGGCTCCCCTGGGAGCCGTACATGTATGAGGGGATGCTGCCGGAGGGCCCCGATGCGTTCAGGCTCTCGGCGTCTGTCGATACATATCACCTCGCATGCTACGACTTCGAGACGATGGACTGGCAGGGGTGGTCGCGCGGAGACTGGACGGCGCAGCCCGACACCTTTTTTCACATAGACAATTTCATCGGGTTGGATGGAGGCATCAGGGGATTCCTCGAGCCGATCGAGGGGACACGGTCGATGTGGTGCGGCGCCCGGCCGGGCGCCGACTTCTACATGTGCGGCTGGCAGAGCGCCCCAGGTTACGGGAACTCGTGGGACCAGTGGCTGCAGTCCGATGCCATCTTTTTCACCGGCATGTTGACCCTCTCCTATCACGGGCGGTTCGATTCTGAGGAGGAGTACGACCGGACCCTGATCGAGTACGACGCCAGCTACGGCAACTGGATCGAGATCGCCGCGATAGACGGCGTCGTCGACACAGTCGCCGTGCATACGATCATGCCGGCTCAGGCGGCTACGAAGCTGAGGTTTCATTTCGTCTCCGACGGGGCGTGGAGCGACGAGGACGGGCTCCATGGCACCGACGGCGCATGCATCATCGACAGCATCACGGTCGCCGATATCGGCGGCGTGATCGACTTCGAGGATTTCGAATCGGCGGAGATCGGGGCGAAGAGTGCGGGGATCTGGTCAGCCGGCGTCAAGGAGCCGTACGGGATGTACTCGGGGCTCAACGCCAGCCTGGGTAACTGCGACAAGGATCCGTGCGGGAAAAACAATACGACACAGATCATCTTCTTCAACGGTTCTGCAGAACCGTATCCGCCCTGTCCCGGGCTCTTCACCACCCCGTTCTGCAAGGGAGCGGGGGGCGTGGAAGCTCCATGCCAGAATGAGATAGTCTACTCGCCTGTCATAGATCTCACAAAATACTCGACCGGGCGCGATGAGGTGCAGGACGCCGACATCCCTGCCGGCGTCGAGGGCGATCTCGGCGCGCTGAAAATGAAGTTCACCGTTTACCAGGACCTCCCGCATGCCAACGCCGTCTATTACAACTGGATGGTCCGCGAGATACATGACGGCTACCCCGGCCCCTGGCAGGACATAAGCATGCAGGGCGGCGCAATGAGTGACTACTGGATCCGCACCGCCTGGCTCGACATGTTCATCGATGCCGGCGTAACCGATTCGATACAGGTCGGGTTCTGGGTGAAGGATTACTGTGATATCCTCTACGGCGTCTATTCCGACTGCGCCGAGCACACGCCGTCGCCCTACTTCGACAACGTCAAGGTATACCGCTACTCGACGAAGGGCCCGCAGTGGCAGTACCGCGCGATGGAGCTCTTTCAGGACAACTTCCCCTCTACAGACGACATCGAGAGCTATGTCCGTGCCGACATGGCAAACGACATCAGGCCGGGCGCAGACCCGGTGATCGATCCCGGCGACTCGGTTGTAGTGACCTGCTGGTCGCCCAATGCCGGCGGCCTCGATACCCTCGGCACCGGCGAACCGCGTGTCTATTTCCACTGCAACGTCCATTTCCTCGGCCCTGACGGCAAGCCCGACCTCTCCGGCCCGCTGCTTGAGGGTACTTATGGAAGATACGACAGCGACGACGGCGACTGGACGGTCCTTCTGATGGAGCCTGCGCGAACTTCGTCCGGCAACATAGCGCCCGACAAGTTCGCCGTAGACCTCAACGACTCGCTGTTTACGCGCGGATACGCTATAGAGTACTACTTCAAGGCGTTCGATCTCGACGGGGAGAGCACGACCCTGCCGGAAGGCGCCGAGACCGTTCCGCCCGATCCATGTCTCAGCGGGCACGACCTCTTCGAGTTCACCTGCCTGCCGACGTTGAGAGCTGTCCCGGATCTGCTGTACGTGGACGATTTCGACGGCCGTGGGACCCGCGAGGGCCTCGTGCAGACATATCTCGACCCTACCTTCGATGCAGTCCTGGACCTTCCGCCGGACAGGTACGACGTGAACCAGCCCTCCTCGATGGTCGGCAACGGGCTGGGCAGCAGGGCGAGGCACGCCCACCTTCATGCCGCCTACGAATGCATTATCTGGGATTCGGGGGACCTGCCTGACGGCACGATCATCTCGGGTGAGATCGGGGATATAGACAAGAGCGACGATCTCGGTACGCTGATCGCATGGCTCGACGACATTATGTCTGGTTCCCCCTCAGGCCTCGTGATCATGGGCGACAATATCGCCGGAGAGCTGAATGGGTATACCGACGGCCGTGTTCTGTTGAACGACTGGTGCGCCACGGCGCTTGTCGACTACAGTTATTACGAGATGACGGGTGGATTCAGTGGGGGCGGGACCGTCAATCCGCTGGTGACCGGAATCCCCGGAACGCCGTACGACGGCCTCGAATTCTACCTCTATGGAGGCTGCCCTGGAATCAGCGACTTCAACGTGATAGAGGCCATCGGGAGCGGGACAAACGCGCTCTCCTATCCGGATTACGGGGACACGCCGTATTACGCCGGTGTTCTCAACAGTCGCCTGAATTCACACGAACTCCCCATCGCGACGGCATGGTTCGGCTTCAGCTTCATGAATATCAGGAATTCCAGCCCCGGATATCTCACGAGGAGCGATATTCTTAATCATACATTGCGCAACTGGCTTGTCGTCGGAAGTCCTAAATACCCTTATACCGATACAGAAGTCCCCGCCGTCACGGAGTTTGCGGGCATCTATCCAAACCCGTTCAATCCCGCCACGCAGGTCGCATTCAGCCTGAAGAAGAAAGGGAACGTATCTCTGCGCGTCTACGACGTCGCCGGGCGTCTTGTGCGCGTGCTCATAGACGAGGTGCGCGAGGCGGGTTCGTACGAGGTGGTCTGGGACGGCGCTAACGATCGCGGCCGCCGAACGGCCAGCGGGATCTACTTCTGCCGCATGGAGGCGGATGATTACGAGCGGACCGTCAAAATGGTCCTGCTGAGATGATGGGTGCAGGATAACAAAGACGAATGGAATTAAAAAGGCCGACCGATAAATGGTAAAGGAGAGTTCGATGAGAAGCATTGCTGGCGCTCTGTTCGTGGCGGCGCTTGTTGTCGTACTGGCGACAGGCCTCGAAGCGAAGGAATCAAAGAAGGAGCAGCCCCGCTTCTACCGGCCGGACTACGTCGAGACGTACCTCGACATCCCCGGGTACGAGTCAGTATCTGATCTTCTGCCCACCGCAGCAGCCGTCGATACATACTGCATCGTCAATTTCAATTTCGAGGCGATGAACTGGCAGGGCTGGACGCAGATCGACAATACCGCGCAGAGAGACACCTTCTTCCACGTCGACGATTTCGACGGCCTCGGCGGCGGCGTGCGCGGAATGCTCGTTCCGCTCGAGGGGACCAGGTCGATGTGGTGCGGCGCCCGTCCCGGTTCGGACCCATATCTCTGCTCGTGGGCGGCAGCGCCGGGCTATGGCAATTACTGGGACCAGAGCCTTTCCACGGATGTCATGTCCCATACCGGGATAGTGACCCTGTCGTACAAGTACTCCTTCGATACCGAGCTGGGAGGCGACTACATAAGTGTGATATTCGCACCGGCCTACGAGGAGACTGAGATCGCCCGATATTACGGCAGGGAATCCGGGGTCGCGACGCATGAGCTCTTCTCGGCCTCGGTGAGCTTCTATCTCAAGTTCCGCTTCGTCTCCGACGGGAGCGGTTCGGATGAGGACGGGATAAGGGATTATGACGGCGCATTCATCGTCGACAGCATCACCGTAAGTGATGAGATCGGGCTGATCGATTTCGAGGATTTCGAGTCCGCCTCTGTCGGGGAGACCGAGGTGGGGATATGGAGGGCGTATCCCGAAGACGGGTATGGCATCAATTCCTGTCTGGCGAACAACCTCGTGGACAGGGACCCCTGCAATGATAACTACGCGACGCAGATTGTCTTTATCTGCCACGATTACCCGGTACCCCCCCCCGAACCGGGATTGTACACCACGCCCTTCTGCACGGGGAGCGGGGGGATAAACGCACCGTGCCAGGACGAGATGGTCGCCTCGCCATGGCTCGACCTCTCCAGGTACAGTAGCAACTGCGACGAGAATCAGGATTCCGATATTCCGCCCGGCGAGCTCGCGAACCTGGGCGGATATATGCTTACCTACTCGGTCTATCTGGACAATCCGGTCGAGAATCTCGTCTTCCATACGTGGAAGGTGCGCAGCATGAACGACGGATGCCCCGGACAGTGGCTTTCGGATCCACTGGTCCGCTGCTACGGCGACGACGGATTGTATTACTGGCTTGAGCACGACATCTGCGGGTACGTCACATCCGACGTGCTCCAGATCGCGGTCGGCGTCATCGACATGTGCTCGGTCTGGTACGGGATATACGGCGACTGTGCCGAGCATACCCCGGCGCCGTGGTTCGACAACGTCAAGGTGAGCCGCTACGCTACGAGCGGCCCGCAGTGGAGTTACCAGGGAGCGGACCTCTTCCAGGACAACTTTCCCTCGACAGACGATATCGAGAGCTATGTGCGAGCCGATATGGCTGCCGACATCAGCCCGCCTTCATATCCCGATATCGTTCCCGGCGACTCTGTCGTTGTGACCTGCCGGGCGCCGAACGCCGGCGGCCTCGACACGCTCGGCACTGGTGAGGCGAGGGTATACATGCACTGCAACGTCCATTTCTTCGGAACGGACGGCAAGCCCGATCTCTTCGGCCCGCAGCTCGAAGGATCATACGGCTCATACGTAAGCGATGATGGCGACTGGACCGTCCTGCTCTGTGAGCAGGCGTGGACTTCGGTGGGAACCGTCGCCCCGGACAGGTACTGCGTTGATCTCAACGATTCGCTCTTCACCCGCGGATACATGGTCGAGTACTACTTCAAGGCGTACGACCTTACTGGAAACAGCTCGACTCTCCCCGACGGCGCCGAGACGATGCCGCCTTACGCATATCCTTCGGCCCGCTCGAGCAATCTCTTCGAGTTCACATGTCTGCCCCTGACTACCTCTTACGGAACACTATATGTCGACGACTTCGATGGGCGCGGGACATTCCAGGGGCTGGCGCAGACATACTACGATCCATCGTTCGATGCGTATATCGCCGGTGACGAGTATATCCCCGACCGTTACGACGTCAATCAGCCATCGTCGATGGTAGGCAACGGCCTCGGGAGCAGGGCGCGCCTCTCTCATCTGCTCGAAGCATATCACTATATGATCTGGGACTCAGGGGACCTCTCAGACGGAACGATTATCTCGGCGGAGAACAGCAGCGACAAGAGCAACGACATAGGCCTTCTCGCGGGCTGGCTGGACAGCCTCTCTGCCGGCTATCACGGCGGACTGATTGTCATGGGCGACAACATTGCCACCGACCTCTCGCAGTACTCCGATGGCCTTGCCCTGATGGAGGACTGGTTCGGCACCAGCCTTGTCAGTTCGAGTTTCTTCGAGATGACGGGAGGGTATTCCGGGGGCGGAGTCGTAAATCCCCTGGTGACCGGTACGCCCGGGATGACTTTTGAAGGGATGGAGCTCTACCTCTCGGGAGGATGTCCCGTCATAGACGACTTCGACGTTCTCGAGCCGGGCGGTCATGGGATCCAGGCGCCCGATTACCCCGATCATTTCGAGACCCGCCGAGTTTCCACCAACGGCGGCATTAGATGGCATTCGGCCTGGGTGAACGTTTCCCACTTGCTCGGAGGAGAATACGTAGGACTGGAAGAGG
>DAOVNN010000178.1 GCA_030630165.1 Candidatus Krumholzibacteriota bacterium | reverse complement strand
CGCAGGATATGAATGCCAACAGGACGATTGACAACAGTGTGATTCTCTTCACTTCTTACTCCTCTTCCTCTTGGACAGTCGAAAGGGTGACCACGGGCTGGTCGTTCTCGAAATCCCAAAGTGATTTTACCTTCAGGTCCAGCAGCTGGAGCCTGTAATTGATAAGCGACCTGATCTCGCTCAACCTGGCGTTAGAGAGAGACTGACGGTACTGGCCGAGGTCCTTGCTCGTAAGGTCGCCGTTCTGGTATTTCTCGAGGTTGATCTCGTAGGTCTTCTCGGCGCTCTCAACGCTCCTTCGCGCGAGCTCGATCTCCAGGACGAGGTTGTCGAGCCTGCGGCACGATTCACGGATCTCCATCGTTATCTGATACCGCTCCTCTTCGAGACTCAGTTCTCTGCTCTCCAGGTTGAGCTCGCTCGCGAGGATATTGTTTTTCTTCTGCCCCCAGTCCCAGATGGGGATGTTGAACCACGCGCGTACGGATTGTTCATCGACGCGGGTCTCATAGATATTCGAGAATTCAGTGTTGGTACCGGACGATCCCCATGAGAGGGAGAGGTTGCCCCTGAACTCGTTTGTCGCGCCCGCCCTCACTACGGAATCGTGAGCCCGGGATATCGTGATCTCCCGTTCGCGAAGCTGCATCCTGTATTCGAGGCCGTGCCGGACGGCGAAATTCATGTCGATGCCGACAGGATCGAATCCAATATCGGTATCGATGTCGATGTCATCATCGATAGGCAGCCCGATGAGGTACTTGAACCGGTCTATAAAGTTGGCGAGAGAGACTACGGTGCTGTTGTAACTCGATTCGCTCTGGAGCATCGTCGTCTCTGCCTGCGTCAGATCGTCGAGTTTTCCTATCCCCGCGTCATACTTGTTCTTCATTATGCCGTGGGCATCGCGGTCGGTCTCCATCGCGTCGCGGTTGATATCGAGCCTCATCTTCGTCTCGTAGAGATTATAAAAATTGTCCATGACTGATTGTTCGAGGGAAAGCAGTGCGATCGCGAAACGGAGCTGGCTGCCCTCGAAATCAAGCTCGAGCGATCTCAGGTCCATCTTTATCTTGTTATAGGTGAAGAGAGGCTGGTCGAACTGAAGGTAGAGCGCGTTGCGGTAGGTCTCTTCGGACCGGTCGTTGATCTCGCTGAACGAGTCCTTCCAGGAGAGCCTGTCATTGAGAGAGAGGGTACCACCCGTCCACTTGATCGGCTGCTCGATAGTCAGTTGTCCGGCGATATCGTACGATTCGAAGCGGTACCATCTGGAGAAGAATTCATCGAACTGATTGGTGTTTCTGTACGAGATATCCCCCAGCTTGAACCTGAACTGCGTCTTGAGGCTTGCCTCCTGCGCCCTCAGGCTCGCCTCGCTCGATTCGAGCTGCAGCCTGGTATGCCTGATGTTCGGACTGTTCTCCATCGCGATGGCGAGGGCTTCCTGGAGCGACAGGATGTGCTGGGCCGACGCTCCCTGCGGCATGGCAGCCGACAGGAACACGGCGAGCAGTAAAGCGCCTGCTCCCCTGATAATCGATTTTGATTTCATCCAGATATCCTTTCTAGCGCGCGACCCATTTGACCGCGTCGGCGATCACGAACCGTGCCTCGGACTTGTTGGTCACCTCGAGCTTCGCTTCTCCCTTTGAGATGTAGTACGAGCCGAGGTAGTTCCATCCGTCTTCGGCGCTGTTGAGATCGAGTTCGGTCTCCTCAACACCGTCATCGTGATATATGAGAAAGTGTACTTTCCCGTAATCGGTATCCTCACCTCTGTGTCTTCTCCACGGAGAAGTTATCTTGCTTGTATGATAATAGATGTCGTAGTGTCCGCTCTTCTCGAGAGAGGCAGCGAACGCGGCTTTAAGGTCGCCGCTGCCGCCCGATATGAAGTGGGCCGAACGTACCTGGCCGCCGTAGAATTTCGTGTCGATAGTCGGCTGCCATCTGTTTGTCTCGCCGCCCCAGAAATGCATGCCGACATACTTCACATCTTCTTCGCGCGTGCCGCGTGGAATCAGCCTCTTGAGCAGGCTCTTCGACTTGCCCGACGAGAATGTGAATCCGGGGTCCTCATTGTCGACTACAGTCTCGCCTTTAACGACGAGACTGACCTGTTCGTTCCGGAGTCTCTCGCCGTCGAAAGGTTTCACTTTCTTCTTCTCTTCCAGATCCTCTGGCAGATCGATATTCATCAGGATCGGCAGATTGCGGGAAACGAGTGTATTGACCTGAACTGATGACGGCTGGAACCCGAGTACGAACCCGAGCTCTTTGGTCTCACCCGCCTGCACCGGTACGTACCTGCTGTAATCCTCGCCCATCGTCATCGTGGCCGTCATCATGCGCCGCATCCCGAATCCCCTGCCGTCGCGCACGTTGAGGTCCATCTGTTTGAATGTAAACTCGATAAGCCCGTCCGCATCCTCGTTGTTCGTGACACTGAAACGGATCTGGTATTTCTCGCGTTCCCCGTCGATGAACTTGAAGATCTCCACCGGGGACATCGTGAATCCGGGGAGAGAGACATCGTCATACCAGCCTTCCGCCAACGCGGGCAGGTCGACGCCGAGTCTGTCTCCCAGGGATGAGACGAAGACTTCACCGGGTACATTGCCGTACTCGTAGTCCTCGAACAGTTCCGTGATGATCGCGTCGAGATCGTCGCGGCTCGCGGCGCTCTCCAGCATCCTGAAGAGGAAGTTCCCCTTCGCCTTGAGGGCATAGTGCGACATCTTTCGGTACTCGGGATCGAGAATGAGGTCTCGCAGGCTCATCTCGGCGAGTTTGAGGTTGATCCTTTCATCGAGCGTCATCCCCCATCGCATCCTGCTCCAGTTCATCGTAATGTCTTCGAGTCTTCCTGTGTACCAGGACTCGAGTGCCATACCCAGCCAGGGCATCTCCTTCGAATCGATTCCGCCGCGGAACGTAAGCATGTTGGGGAAGACGTTATACGACGGCGATCTCTGGAAAGGATCTTCCGAATCCCAGTTCGCCCTTCCGAAACGTCCGGTAAGTGTCGCGTTGACAAAGACGGCGAACATTCCCGCCTGGCTCTCCATCTCGGATATATCCTCGTTGCTTCGCTCCAGCCGCCGCTCGTTTCTGCGGGCCATCCTCCTGAAATCCGCGCTTCTCAGGGTGACGCCTTTTTCGGGAATAAAGACCATCTCAGGCTGGACCGTTTCCTGGCTGACCGACCAGGCGTGATGGAATGCAGAGTAATGGACCGGGACCTCGACTATCGAGAACCTCGGGAAGGGATACTCGAGATTGAGGTTGTTTTCGTATGTCTGGCGCAGGTCCCTGATCATCGCCTCGAGTGTGTCACCGATCTCGGACATGTGATCTGACCAGTAATCGTGGTTTTTACCGTAGTAGATATTGTATTCGACCGAGTCGACGACGGTGGTCTGTCTCTCGAACTCGGCTATAGTCAGTGAGATCGCCGGGAGGCGGCTTTCGGGCCTGAAACGGAATCTTCCCGGTGAATCAGAAGTTGACGCCCCCTGCGATACGGCCGTCAGGCCGGGATTCGTCGTGACATCGAGTGAAAAATCGAGGAAATCATGCCTCCGCACGAGCGGCCTCGATGGAATGAATCCAGGACCCGCGGCCGGGTACCACATCGTCTCCGGTGTGAGCAGGACATATGAGGGCTCTATGTAGGAATATCTCCTGCCGATATTGAAGAAGATGATCCTGTTCTTTTCCGCGAGTGTTTTATCGGCGATGTCGGTATAGAGGGCATCATCGTTGATGATCCCTCTCCATCTGATGGTCAGCGAGTCCTCGGCGCCCGGAGCAAGGGAAGAGGAGGGAATGATCGACAGTATCTGTTCGTCGCGTTCGTATTTGAGTTCCCCGGATGAGCCGGTCACCTCGCGGACGGCCAGTCCCGGATTGAGTGTGAATATATATGAGGAGAGGGAGGCGTCGGTGTCGTTTCGCACCGTGATCGCCGCCGTGGCGTCGATAAGCCCGCCCTCGTGTTTGAGATCGATGAAGCAGGAAAGGGGCGTCGCAACAGCCTTCTGCGACACGGCCTCCGACGCGGCCAGGACCCTCTCGCGCTGGCGGGTCGCGTTTCCGTCCCTGCCGGTGTATACGATGATCAGTACAATGGCGAGCGCCGCGCAGGCGAATCCCGAGATCCGCGCCAGGCCCGTCATCACCCTCGACTGGGGGAGCCTGCGGATCATCACGATCGTGAGGGATATAAACGAGAGGCCGAATAGAAGATATATCGACCGCTGTGCGAGCATGTGCGTTATATCGGCAAATCCGGTGAACTGCGAGTAGACCATCGGGACATTGAAGGCGATGTAGTCGAAGACGTTGTGTACCCTGGGTCCGAGGTAGAAGAGTGTCATTCCGATATATCCGAGAAGGACTATGAAGGTCACCGCCTGGTTGCGGATCGTGACCATCATGAGGAAGGCGAACCCGAGGATGAAAACAAGAGTCGGGATACTGATAACGAGAGGATATATGAGGTAGGCGATCCCGGCGAATGTAGTCTCAGTGAAGAATACGTTGAAGACAAGTCCGATCAGCAGGATCACGATATTGAGCAGAAGGAACATCAGCATGATCCCGGCTGTCTTGCCGATGACGTAATCTGTGTTTGTCATCGACCGCATGTAGACGACCTCGGTCGTGTCGAGCTTCTTGTCCCGCTTGAGAAAATCGGAGGCGAGGAAGACGGCGATTATCGCCTGAGCTACGTTGAGCAGGAGGATGTTCATGTAGGGGATAGTCGTCGGAACGCCCTGGAATGCCCAGGGTGAATGGGTGACGGGAGAGAGGGCGCCGAAGTCGAAGAAACCGATGACCACGATGGAGAGGATCGAGAAGATCCTGAAGAACCAGCTTCTCCACAGTGTCTTCGCCTCGAATTTAGCCACTGTGAGGATGTTGTATACAGATATCATCTCATCAGCCTTTCATCGGCGGGTGGGGTTCGGGCATCGAGCGCGGGTCTCTCAGTTCCCGGACTGGTTCTCCATAAAATATACGTATGCGTGCTCGAGGTTAGGCTCGATCTCCTCGCCGGGCCATCTGCCCGTATTGTCGGCGACGACATGGACCTCCCAGCCGTCATCGGCTGGAATAGTCGATATCACGGGGAAGGTCGTCTTGATCTCTTCGAGTTCGGTGTCGAGCGCGCGGATCTTCCATGCGCGTCCGCGGGCCTTTTCGACCAGTTCGTCGGGGGAGCCGCGGAATACGACGCGGCCGCGGTCGAGCAGCGCCATGTTGTGGCAGGTGCTCGATATGTCGCCGACTATATGTGTTGAGAGTATTATCGCGATATCCTTCTGGCCCATGTCGGCGAGCAGGTTCCTGAACCTGATCCGCTCCTCGGGGTCGAGGCCCGTCGTAGGCTCGTCCACGACTACGATCTTCGGCTCGCCTATCAGCGCCTGGGCGATACCCAGCCTGCGCTTCATCCCGCCGGAGAGCTTGTTGGCGAGCCTGTCACGCACATCGTAGAGGCCGACCTGCTCGAGCATCTCGCCCACTTCCTTCGTCCGCTTCTTCGTATCCTTGAGGCCCGCCAGTCGCGCCACGTAATCGAGGAATTCCCATGTTGTGAGTTTTGAGAAGAATCTGAATTCCTGGGGGAGGTATCCGAGCATCGATCTTATCTCGCGCCGGTTCCTCTGCAGGTCGAGCTCGTTGACGCTGACGCTGCCGCCGGTCGGCTTCATCAGGGTGACGAGGATCCGCATCAGGGTCGTCTTGCCCGCGCCGTTAGGCCCGAGAAAGCCGAAGATTTCCCCGGGACGCACTTCGATATCGACGCCGCGCAGGGCATGGACGATCCTTTGGCCCGATTTTTTGAAGGTGCGCGTAAGATTTTTCGTCCGAATCGCCGGGGGCACGGTCTTCCCTCTTTATTAAAAAAACCATTTTCCCGTTAGGGAAAACCTGGGGAAATGTAGGCCGCGTCCAAAGGGGTGTCAAGAACGGCCGGGCCGCTGGCCTCTCTTGGTGCGGTGCAACGCGGGGAAATTGAAAAAACGGGGCGCACTTTCGTGCGCCCCGTTTTGATCGGTCTTTTCGATCAGGGTGCGGCGAGCGTGCCCAGGAAGTTGTCGAACTGGGCCGTGCCCCCGTAGTCGGCGTCGGAATAGTCGATT
>DAOVNN010000090.1 GCA_030630165.1 Candidatus Krumholzibacteriota bacterium | reverse complement strand
TCGGCGCCTTCCCCGAGGACTATTACAATAACTGGGTCCTTCCGGGGAACTCCAACCTCAGGGGTTACTTCGATGGTGACTACGCCTTCAAGAGGTCGTTAGCGGTGAACACCGAGCTGGGCCTGCCCTTCTGGGTGCCCCGCTTCCTGAAGAGAACATTGAAGGACCGACAGCTCTATCTCTTCTACGACGCCGGTACGGTCCTCGACACGAGACCGCTCGAGGCCCTGCCGTCCGAACTCGCGGCGAGTCTCGGCCATGCGTATTTCGATTCGTGGTTCCAGGATTTCGGCGTCGGGATCAAGATCTGGGTCATCAAGGCGGAGGCGCCGCTGTGGCTCAGCCATCCGGAGCTCTCGGGCGAGGACGAGAAGTGGGCCCCGAGGTGGACCATCGGTATTCACACTCTGTTCTAGGAACTGCACGTCTGATTATCTTCGAGTTTTTCTGATGTCTATCTGCGGTGTGCCGATTTCAGGCGCTTTAAAATCAAGGAATCTGGCAGTGGGCGTGTAGTTGATCTTTATCTTCTGCCGTGGCGTAACTATTTCCAGTCGCAACTGCCGCGTCGGTTTATTCGAAAACTCTGACAGCCCATTTTCATCGACCGAAATATTGAAAGTCTCTGGATTTCTGTGTCCCGTAGGTACAAACAGGTATATGACATATGCTTCATTGAGAAAAGTCAGTTGGTTCTGCAGCACCGCTGCAGGGACAAAATTGCCGAAAGTACCCGAATACCATCCTTGATACCCGGGTTCTGTTCTCCCCCTGATGATTTCGGCTTTATTAACCGAAGTAGGTTTAATCTCTTTCATGATGCAGGACTGCCCTTGTAGCGCTTCAAGAATGTACTCGGAGTCACCTTTGCCCACTACGGACACATCCGGCGGAAAATGAAATAGTTGCCTGAGATGAATTTTTTCCTTTGAGAAAAACCTGTCCACCACCAGAAAGTAAAACGGCTTTATAAACAGGATTGCTCTGTTATGAAAGAAGCGTCCCCGTTCATACCGCATGCATCCTTCTAAATAATCGAATTTCGGATTTGATATCCACGTAAGAACCTTGGGGCCCGCCCCGGAAGGAGGCCTGATTTCTCTTAATTCCGTCTTTGCTTCAACAACACTGTGCCTGCTCGATCTTTTATTGTCGCCCGGGGGAGAGATTTCTCTCTTTGGGCCCTCCTCGATCTTTACCGACTCGTCCTGAGGCCCGTCTATGACAGCAAGGTACTGCCTGGCAAGAGCAACATGCTCCTTATTTGTCGAATCCCTGATAATGTCATTCAATTGAACAGCTGCTGCTTCACTGTCACCCAGTTCTTCTGCAAGAACGAAAGCGAGTGTAACCTTTATGCGTATTGCGTCGTCGCCTTCTGCCGCCTCCAGCAACACCCTGTACGCATCTACTTTCTTCCCCGGGTCTGTTTCCCGTGAGATCCTGTTCAGTTCGGATTCGAGATTGCCCCCGTATGTCTGACCGCGCGAGTTTTTCGTTGATCGATTTTCATTTTTAGGTCTGTATCTGCTCCCCGGAGTAATCGGCGGTTTTGTCGCCCGGTTTTCTGCAGGGGTCACGAATTTGAAGGGTATAACCACATTATGCGCTTCTTTCGAAACGACATACTTTCTTTCTTCTGACTTATAATTGTAATTGTATCTGCCCAGATCAGTGATCCATTTTGCGCCTTTTGAGTACAACTCGAATCCCATAAGATCCTCATGATCGTGGTTTGATGCCTTTGGAGTAAAAAAGGCCATCAGGCAGCTCTCGTCTTCACATGATCTCCTCTCGCCCCATCCACTCCGCATTATATATATATGCGACCCTGTCAACCCGGTGGAACCAGCCGCAGGCATTTCGCCTTCGCTCCCCCTTGTCCCGATGAACTTCAGCCACGGGTGGCTTTCCATGACCATGTCCATCATCTTTTCCGTCAGATAAAGGTCGGAGTCTCCGAAAAGTGCTATCGTCCAGTCAGGATGAAAAAAGTGGCCGCAGACTTCCACGATTGTATCTATATATTCGATGCAGGTTCCAGGTAGCTGCACACCGTTACGCCCGCAGTCCTCGGCATATACCTTCAGGAGTCCCGCAATCCATACCTGATACCACGGCGAATACTCTCTGTGAACACCGTCTTTGTCGAAATTGTCCTCGAGTTGCTTCTTGAAGCGAGCAATCGAGTATTCGAGGAACTCCTCCGATTCTGCCATTTCGGGAAGGGCAAGGGCCAACCTCTCAAGCGCCAGGCAGCTGAAGAGGCCATGGTTTGTCTTTAAATTGTAATTGCCCGGAGTCATTAAAAACCTGGCGTGTCTCCATAGAAGCTCGATCATTAGAGATGTGAATTCTGGTGTAGGGCTGCAGGCCGAATGATAAAGGAACCAATAGTCAACGAGGTATACAAGCCGGTTCGAGACAGGATGGTCATACCAGATATTCCGGCCGGGAAGGGAATGCGGATTGAGACTGTCCTGCGCGAAATCCTCGATCAGCCCTCTACCCTTTTCAAGGTACGCTTTGTTTCCGGTCTCCAGGTAAGCCTCGTTGAGTATCCACAAAAACTCGAAGCTCAACAGATAATATGCCCAGTTAGCTGAGGCTGGGGGATTTTCATTCCACTTGAGGTCTTCTGGCAGTTCATATTCGTCATGTATCCAGAACCTGTACTTGTTCTTGAGTATTCCGTCCGCCCTCTCAACGGCGTCCGGACATTTTCCCAGGCTGGACAGGGTGTACGATTCGTGTTTCCCCATGAAGTAAGAAAGAATCTGGCTTTCGGCCGAGGCCGGATCTCCTTTTTCGAGAAGTTCACGTGCCGCCTCGAACGGGAGCGTGTCCAGGTCGATAACTGAACTAAGGTCGAATTTCTCTCTGAGACAGGATGTGTTGCGCTGACCCCCCGCAACAGCATCCCCTGCCAGAAAAAACAGGGCCGCAACTACCAGAAACCTGGTGACGGGATGTGTCATTGCCCCCCCCCCTGGAAAGAGCCTACCCGAATATATCCCTTATCTCAGGATCGAGATCATCGAAGGAGTGGAGCCACTCCAGGCGTTCTTCCTTCAGCTGGTCCTTCAGCTTCCTGATCTCGCCGTCGTGATAGTACCGGTGCTCGTCGAACCTGTGCAGGTCGAGTCCGGGCACCTCTGTCGGCACCTCGTATCCCCAGTAGTCTTCCGTGGTCCACGCAACCCTTCCGCGGGCGACCTCCCTGATCAGGGCGGCGGAATCCTGGATCCGGATCTTCTGGCCGGCGAGGCAGTACGTCTTGACCAGTTCGTAATCCCCGGCGCTCTTCCTGCCGTTCTCGATGTCCTCGAAGACACTCTCGATATCTTCCTTCATCGCCAGACGCGTTTCACCGTGGTCGATCAGCTCGAAACGGACCTGGTTTACGCGAAACCATTCCTCCGTCCCGTCAGACAGCTCTCTCTTTATGCCCAGTCCCTTGTCGAGGTGCCAGAAGCCGCCGAGGTACCGGCGCAGGATCTCCATCGCCCCGGGATTGGAAAGAGGCTCTCTCTCGACATCGACCTGCCTGCCTCCGAAGCCGCCCGTGTTGAAGAGAAAGCACTGGATTCCGGGGTTCTTTTTCAAGATATCGTAGAAGATACTCCCCTCCTCGCCCTCCGAACCGACGATGAAGGGATTGGTTCCGACCGATCGGACAGACTGGCCCGCCTTCGTCGGATCGGCGGCGGAGGTGAGAATCGACTCGCCGAGCATGAAGAAGGCCGCTGCCTGCTCAGTGTTGAGTCTGGCGAGCGGCGGAACGATCGTCTCGCGTCTTGTTATAAAAAAGACCATGTCCACATGGTCGAGGTCGACCTCGTCGTCGGTGAATTCGAGCTCCCTGCGAATCACGATGCCGCGTCCGTTGAGGCACTTGCCCCCCGGAACGAAGGGATGATCGTACCTGAAAAAATCGACTTCACGTGTCTCCGGATCGACGTAGACATTCTCGAGAGCCGCGTTGGGACTTGTCGCGCCGGCGAAAAGAAGAGGCTGGCCCTCGCCCTCGAGGCCTTCGGTCTTGATATACGCATTGTCCTCGGTGCCGAACGCCTGTGCGTCGGGGGAAAGGGCGAAGAAATCGTCTTGTCTTATCACGACCGACTCGCCCTTCTCCGGGTCGAGCCAGAAGTGGTGGACAGAAAGGGTCGTCTTCCCCGTCCCGCTCAGGCCGAAGAATATCGCGCCCTTTTCGACGAGCTCGCCGCTGGCCTCGTCTCTCGCCCTGATAAGCTTTCCTCCGGCATGAATCCCGAGGCCGCCGCCCTTGCCCTCTTTCATGAGAATCTTCTCGCGGTACATCGCCATCCGCAGGTGGCCCTTCTTGACCTCCCCGAAGTAATCGCTGCCCAGGGCCCATGTCGCCCTGTTGTCGGCGTCGACCAGGATGCTTACAGGCGGGAGGTCTGTCTTTTCGGCGTGATCTTCCCATTCGGGGATCATTACCTGGATCTGGTCGGGGTCCTTTCCCTCGCGTTTCGCGGGAATATCGAAGATCAGCTTGTCCCACATCACGAGCATCCGGGCGTAATCGGGGGTGATGATCGTCCTGCAGTGGTGAGAGTGCTCGGGATGCAGGCCCATCAACTTGTCCATGACCAGGAGCTTGCCGCCAGCTTCGATATGTCTTTCGAGATATTCGAACGCTCCCTGGAGGATCTTCTGCTGCCGCTCATCCGGGTCGCCGAAGAAGATCTCGGTCATCGCCGCCGAGCGGCTCGTCTTCTTCGTCACGTAGGCAGGGCTGCCGAAGCTGTCGAGAGCATCATCGGTCCCCCGTGTCTCGATCGTGATCTTGTCTCTGAGGGCAAGCTTGAATATCTCGTCGCGATCGCTGATGAAGCTGCCCTTCTCTTCTCCCAGGACGTGGATCTTCGCGGCAAGTTCCCTTGCGAGGGCGCCGTCACTGGTGCTCACCTGGTCTCCTCCTGCAGGATGTTATTCCTGTGGTTTAAGCTGCCTGACTGTATCGATGACCGTGCCGTCCCGCCATTCGATCAGAGCCACTATCCTGTCCTCGTACTCCGGCTTTTCGGGGAGGCCGGAGAGGCCGACGGCCATATCTCTCATCTCGTCTATCGTCGCGACGGGCAGGTCGCTCCCCTTCAGGCGCGCGAGGATATCTTCGCGCGCGGGATTGACCGCCACTCCCCGCTCCGTGATGAGAACGTCGATGACCTCGCCCGGCGCCGTGATCGTCGTGACGCTGTCGGTTATCACTGGCAGCCTGCCACGAAGCAGCGGTGCGGTGATCATCGTGATCTGAGAGTCGGTCACGTCGGCAAATCCGCCTATGCCGTGCAGCAGCCAGCCATCCGAGTGAGTGTTGACGTTGACGTTGAAATCGGTGTCTATCTCGGTTGCGCCGAGGATTCCCAGCTTTACCATCGGCGCGAAATTGCCCTTTGTATGGTAACAGTATGACGTAAACGGGTCGGTCTCGAGATGCCTTGGATTCTCTCCAAGCGACTTGACCCCCACGAGGTCGAAGCACTGCCCGTCGAGGATGTACTCGATCAGTCCCTCCTCGAGCATATCGACGAGGTATTTGTTCGATCCGCCCCGCGCGAACTTTGCCACGACGCCCGTCTCCCTCATGATGTCTCCGAGATACTTGAGGAAGGCGAGCGATATCCCTCCCGCACCGGACTGGAAAGTGAAATCGGGCTCGTCGAGCACCCCGATATCCTTCACGAACCTCGCCGCGTATTCGGCTATCAATTGCCTTGTCGGGGAGCGCGTGATCCTCGTCGTGCCGGAGATGATCTTCTCCGGATCCCCCAGCTTATCGACAGTGCAGACATGGTCGACGTTCCCGCCCTTGATCACCCAGGGGAATACGGGGAAGGGCTGGAGATTGTCGGTGAGGACAACTGTTTTTTCGGCGTACAGCGAATCAGCCAGCGCGTATCCCATCACGCCACAGGCAGACGGGCCGCTGTGTCCGTTGCAGTTTCCGAAATAATCAGCCGCAGGGGCGGCGATAAAGGCCACGTCGATATGGATGTCGCCGTCCTGGATCGCCCTGTACCTTCCTCCATGCGAACGGAGGATGCAGGCCTTCGACATCGTTCCGAGTGAACAGGCCCTTCCGACGGGGCCGTTCATCGATCCCTCGATGTGAGAGATGACACCGTTTTTTATATGATCTATCAACGGCTCGTGAACGGGGAAGAGAGCCGACGGCACGAGGGTGAGATCCTTCAACCCGCGCTCGGCGAGCTTGTCGACGACCATGTTGATCACATAGTCGCCATTGCGAAGGTGATGATGGAACGAGACCGTCATCCCGTCCTTGATCTCGCATGCGTCGATCGCTTCGTCGAGAGAGGCCCTCATCTTGTTCGCGTAATCCGGGACCGCCTTTATCGGAGGCGAAGCCTTGCGGCCGCCGCCGTGATCGGCATGAGCTCCCATGAAGGGCTTGAGTTTCTTTCCGTCCATTTCCTCCGGGACCATCCGTCCCAGAGCATTCGGGACCATCTTCATGATCCTCCCCCTGTTTCTTCTTCGAGCAGACCAAGCGCCTCGGCGAGTCTCAGGATCTTCCTGGCTCTAGCCTCGATAGGCGCATCTATCATCTTGCTTCCCAGAGTCGCAACACCACTGCCCTCGGAGCGGGCCTTCTCAATCGCAGCCACGACCTTCTTCGCGTACTCGATACGCTTGGGGGTCGGGCTGAACACCGCGTGTATCGGAGCGATCTGGGCGGGATGTATAACACCCTTGCCCTCGAACCCGAGAGCCATCGCTTCCTTCGTGCTCGCGATGAGGCCCTCTTCGTCCTGGACATCGGAGAATACCGTGTCTATCACCTGTACGCCGGCAGCCTTCGCGCCGAGTACGAGCAATGACCGGGCGGTGAAGCTCTCGGCCCCCTCTTTCGTCCTCTCCGTACCGATGTCGGCGGAAAAGTCTTCCGCCCCGAAACAGAGTGCGACCACGCGGTCGCTCGCCGCACCTATCTCGTACGCGTTCAATATCCCTTTCGCCGTCTCGATGAGCGGCATTATCAATACTTCGTATCCGAGCGAATGTTTCTTCTCGAGCCCTCCGATTATCTCTTCCACGACCTTTATATCCCCGGCGGTCTCGCACTTGGGTACGAGTATCGTATCAACGCCGTACGGCACGACCATCTCGAGGTCGTCAGCGCCGTACTCGGTCGACAGGGGATTGATCCTCACGATGCGTTCGCAGTCGAAATAGTCGATGGTCAGCAGCGTGTTCCTGACCAGGAGCCTCGCCGCGTCCTTCTCGCCGGGTGAGACAGAGTCCTCGAGGTCGAGTATGACGCTGTCGGCGCCGAAGAGCCCGCCGTTGCGCATCAGGTCGGGGTTGTTGCCGGGCATGTAGAGGCGCGTCCTCCGCAGCCTCTCCCTGCGCGGAGGTCCGTATTCGACCTTGCGCCCGGGAAGACATCCGGGGCCGTCGATTTCCCTCATTCTTCTCGCGGCGGCCTCGATCCTCGCCATGATGACATAATCAAACGCCCCCATGTCATCGATCGACGCCTCGCAGTTCTCCAGACCGAGGCTTTCCAGGGTCTCCCTGGCAGTCTTCTCGATCTGCTCTCCGAACATGTGGCCGACGGAGCTCTCGACATTGATCTTGATACCGCCGGCATCCTTTTCCGTCAGCTGGACGGCAAGATCGCTCTTCTTGCCTTCCCTGCCGGCACGGGTCTGCACAGAATCACTCATTGTCCACTTCCGGGATTGATCGTAAAAGGTGAGTCAGTCGCTTCTTCCATCGTGACAAGGGGCAGTTCATTCCCATTCTCACAAGGTGAAATTGTAGTCGGCGGCCGGCCGGCCGCCGTACCAGCCGATAATCTATACAATACAGACCTGTTTGTCTATAGCGTTGGGGTAAAAAAAGGTACGTGGGCAAATAAAAAGGACGGACCCAAAAAGAGTCCGTCCCCAGGTCCCGAAGGCTTAGTCATGCGTTCCTGCTGCTCAATGCCCCCTTCGGCTATCTAACAACCTTGAAGAGCCTTCTCTTAACGTAGGGGGGGGAGACCCCGTTCATCAAAGAGTTCCGCGGGCTCAACCACAGGTTAACACTATTGTAACCATCAATATTCATGCCAATTTTCGATAGTTCCGGGACGTCGGATCGGGTGGCCCCGGGGGGCCAGCGTGGCACATGTGGATAATTCTCACAACACCGCTGCGAATAAACGGTTACGAGGCTACGCATGTCAGGGCTGAAGCCTCCCGGAAGACGTAATATCTTGATTTATAGTGAGAAAGGAGTGCAGGGCCGATAATTAAATAATTTGCCGGAGGCTTCTTTCGCGTAAACTTTCTTTACTCACACGTCTACGACATGCACAGTGTTTGTAGGCGCCCTTTCCTTGGTCGGAATGCCCGCCGTGAGCACTATCCGTCCGGAGAATCCGGCATCCGTGACCTTCTCTTTTATCACGGCGATGATCTCTTCTGTGGTCTCGATACTGTCGATGTGGATCGTCTCCACCCCCCAGACGAGGGACATCTGCCTTACAACATGCTTGAGGTCGGTCAGGGCGATCACCGGCACCGAAGGGCGCCGCCTGGCCACAAACCTGGCCGTTCTCCCCGAGTGGCTCAGAACCACTATCACATCAGCCCCGACCTCCCGCGCCGTCATCACCGCTCCGGCCGTAACCGCGTCGGTATCAGAATCTTCAGCGTCAGCCGCCAGCTCCAGCGCACCCGCCGTGGATTCATCCCCGGGGAGTGTCAGCCTGTATTTCTCTGCCGTCTCTATTATCCTGCTCATCATCGAAACCGTCTCGACGGGGAACTTCCCTGTCGCGGTCTCCGCAGAAAGCATCAACGCATCGCTGCCGTCCAGGACGGCGTTGGCGACGTCGCTCGCCTCTGCCCTCGTGGGCAGCTCAAAGGCGGTCATCGATTCAAGCATCTGCGTCGCCGTGATCACCGGCTTGCCCGCGGCGAGGCATCTGCCGATCAACTCCTTCTGTACGACAGGGACCTGGTCTGCAGGGATCTCGACCCCGAGGTCGCCCCGTGCGATCATCACCGCATCGGTCTCGGCCAGGATGCCGGGAAGGTTGTCGATTGCTTCACGCTTCTCGATCTTCACCACGATCTTCGCGTCTGACCCGGCCGCCTCGAGGATCTGCCTCAGCTCCCGAACCTCGTCGGGGCTTCTGACGAACGACAGCGCGACAAAATCAACGCCGAGTCCGATCCCAAAGTCCAGGTCAGCCCTGTCCCTGTCCGTCAGAGCAGGGGCGCTGATACTGACGCCTGGCAGGTTGACCCCCTTGCGCGAAGTGAGCATGCCTCCGTGGATGACTCGGCAGCGTACATCCTCTCCGTCGATCCCGTCGACGATGAGATGAATGATCCCGTCGGAAAGAAAGATGTCGTTTCCCGGTCTCACCTCGCCGGCGAGTTTCGGAT
>DAOVNN010000015.1 GCA_030630165.1 Candidatus Krumholzibacteriota bacterium | reverse complement strand
GGCCTCTTTGATCTCCTCCCACGAAGAGAGGAGCCGGTGGATCCCGGCGACACCTACATCGTAAAACCTCTCCACCCTGCATCCGAGATACTGAGCCGTAAGGGCAGCCTCTTCGGATACGGGACTGTCAGAGGTCCCTCCAGCGACAATGGCTACAAAACCTTTTTCCCGCTGCTCCGACTGCTTTACGGCGAACAGTCTGGCATCCTCGTGATAGACAGCTCCTTCAAGTGAGCCGGAAACGGCAGCGAACTGCTCCGGCGAGCACCTGGTCGCGAGCAGATCGGAGCCATGCTTTATGATCCTGGCCGCGATACCCTGTATCTGCCCGGGAGTCTTGCCCTGGCAGAATATCACCTCGGGGAATCCCCGCCTCAACTCCCTGTGATGATCGATCCGAGCGTAACCGGTATCCTCGAAAGGCAACGTCCTGAGACGTTCGACTGCCTCCTCCACACCGGTCCTGCCTCCGGCCACATCGCCGAGGAGTTTCTTCAGGCTGTCCCTGTCCATTTCTTCTCCATATCTTCTCTGAGTTCTTCTATTATCAGCCTCGCTTCGGCCATAGACTCGACAGTTGACAGCCTCATGCGGTAATCCTTCACATCGGGCATTCCCCTGAGGAACCACCTGTACTGCTTACGCATCTCGACCACGGCCCGCCTCTCGCCCTTCAACTCCTCCTCCATGCGGGCCAGTCTGATCATTGTGCGGGTCTTTTCCCCGGGACCGGGCGGTACCCAAAGGCGTCCCTCGAGAGACGCCTTTATCTCACTGAACACCCAGGGGCGCCCGAACGCACCTCTGCCAATCATAACAGTTTCACAACCTGTTATCTCGACAATTTTCCTGTAATCGTCCGCTCCCCGGACATCTCCGCTCGCCACCACATCTATCGATAGCGCCTCACGAAGATCCGCGAGATGAGTCCAGTCGGCTTCGCCTGAAAACAGCTGGGAACGGTACCTCGGATGAAGCGTAACAGCAGCGACTCCGGCCTCCTCCGCCACCCTGCCCGCATCGATATAGTTTTCCTCTTCGGGATTCCATCCGCTTCTTATCTTTGCCGTCACAGGAACTGTCGAGACTGATACTACGGCCGCGCATATCCTGCCCAGAAGGTCGAGATCGCGCATTATCGCCGATCCGCCATTTTTCCTGATCACTTTTTTTACCGGGCATCCGAAATTAAGATCGATAAAAGCCGGATCCGACCGGCATACGATCACAGCCGCCGCCGCGAAAGCCGCGGGGTCGGAGCCGAACAGCTGGACTCCCAGCGGTCCCTCGCCGGGCATCCGCTCGAACAGGCGGACTGTCTTCTCGCCCCCGCGGATCAGCCCTTCGGCACTGACCATCTCTGTCACGGCAAAATCAGCTCCGTACTCGAAACAGAGCAGACGGAAAGGTGCATCTGACCAGCCTGCCAGGGGAGCAAGGCCCACGGTAGTCCCGGTAAACGGAGAATGCTTCTGCTCAGGAGGATCAGCGGTCATGCGGCGGCTCCCGTCGACAGATCCCGTCAGAGGCTGTGAGGCACGAGATACAGGAACAGGCTGAGGACTGAAGCTATGATGACGGCGGTGGCGAAGACACCCTGACCGGCAACGTCGCGTCCCGTTCTCCTGCACGTGAAACTCTTCCATGATATGGCCGCGATTATGATCCAGAAGATAATGATCAACTGTGTCTTGTTGTCGGTGATGTCAGTACCGAATGGGAAGGCTTCCCATATCGGCCCGAACCTCTGACTGTTCAGGACGAATCCGAGCGGCACACCCCCGAGAAAGCTGAAGAGCAGGACCCATCTCGTCTGGGCGACGGTAAACTCCTTCTCCTCTCTCAAGATAATCATGGCGAAAGCTCCGAGCAGCGCCTCGACAATAAAGAAAAAGGCGGCGAACATACAGAGTATATGCAGGGCAAGGATGGTTGCCGACACCACTCCCTTGTATTTGATCAGATAATAACCCGTCTCGGAAGCGGCCGTTGAGCTGCCCCCTTCTTCGTGGACGGTCATCTGCGAGATCTTGAATCCGTACTCCAGCCTGTCGCCCTTCTCCCCCGCTGGAAGCCTCGCCGACCAGACCCCGCTCGAGATCTCGGACATCCCGACCGTATCGAACGCCTCCACCCCGGGGACACGATAGAGGACAGCTGCGTCTATCTCATTGGGAGGCTTGACCTGCAGAATGATCTCCGGCTGCCCGGGCCCGACCTGCTCGTAAACAGTCAGGTGTGTTATCTTGACGCCGCCACCCGTCCACTCGACCTCGTCGGGCCGATTTTTCGATATTTTCCTTGCTACAACGAATATGACCAGTGTTATAAGTATTCCTGCCAGTACGCGTTTTCTCATTGTTGACCTCCATTGCGTTTCGATATGAAAGATAATACCTTAACGAATATGAACGGTTCAAAGGTTTTAACAGTGGATGCTGTCATTCCCGGAGACGGCATTCCTGTCCCCGCGGATGTCAGAACAGCCGCAAAGGACTCCATGCGGCCCGTAATCGTCATCTGTCCCGGATTTCTGGGATACAGGCGATGGGGATTCTTTCCCTGGATCTCGGAGCGCCTCGCGCTGGCGGGATTCCATGTGGTAACAATCAGCTTCTCACACAGCGGCACGGACGATGAGACCGGGATGATAACGAGACCTGCCGAATTTGCCTCGAACAAGGTTTCGACAGAGCTATCCGACCTCGACCGGGTCCTGCGGTGGACAGGTTCGAGCGCCTTTCCTTTCCCCGCATCTACCCCCAGGGGACTGCTCGGGCACAGCAGGGGAGGATCGGTCTCAATACTCACGGCAAATTCTTTCCCGGAAGTCAGGTCGATCGTCACCTGGTCGACGCCTTCGAGGCTCGACCGTTACACCGCCCGCAGAAAAAAGGAATGGAAGAGGACCGGCACCCTCGAATTCTCCGACAGCCGTTCGCTGGTACCGCTTCACCTCGATTACTCGTATTACGAGGATATCGACTCGAACAGGGAGAGGTACGACGTCCCGGCAGCGGCAGCCGCACTGAAGATCCCCCATCTCGTCGTGCACGGGGAACGGGACGCGGCAGTATCGATCAGCGAGGCGAAGGCATTCTTCGAACTGCCGGGCAGCGGAGAGAGGAGACTCGAGACGATAAAGGGATGCGGGCACACCTTCGGAGTCATCCACCCTTTGGTGAAACCGACGCCCTCTCTCGAAAAAGCTGCTTCGTTGACGGTCGAATGGTTTGCCTCCACCCTCGCCGGGGTGTAATATACAGACATGTAGAGTGCGAATGATATCATGCGGCAGCGGATCGCCTGACGCCGTGAATCGATGGAGGAAAGATGTCCGGTAAAGCGAAAAAGGCGTTGATCGTCGGAGCAGCGGCTGTAGTCGTCATAGCGGCGCTCGTGGCAGGAAAGGGATATATATCCTCCAGGGCCTATGTCAGGGCCGCCGGCACGCTCTCCTCTTCCCTGCCGGCCGACCTGCAGACCAAGTACGGCGAGGACCTGCGGTATACCGTCGACAAGTTCTGGAACTGCTACGATGAAAAGATCTGCTCCCGCAACGACATGACCGATGTGATGGACTACATGAAACGTCTCACCGCGGGCGGCGAGATCTCCGACAGCGATATATTCGAGTTCATCGGGTTCGTGAGCCGCCTCTACACCGACCGGCTGGACAAACATCACAGGAAAAGCATAAGAAAAATGGAAAAAGAGAATCAGCAGGATCAGTAGTGCGGCCGGACGATCAACAGCGAACTCAGACGGACATTCAATCCGACAGGTAGAACCTCGACATCATCTCACGTTCGACATCCCGGAAATTCCTGAACGGAATGCAGTCGATCTTCTCGCGCTGACAGTGATCGAGAAGGTCCGTTTTGGCAAACACCATGTCGGCGTGCTTCGATGGACACCTGTCGCTGTAACCGTTACCCACGTAGACAGTGAAATATCCCTCACCGCGCAGCTTGTCGACATGCGCCTTCTTGCAGTTCGCGCACATATCGCAGAGTTCCGGAAGATACCATGGAAATTCCACGCCGGCGATCCTGTCTCCATCGGTAACGAGATGGTTGGACTTGAAATCTATGAATCCGTACCCGTATCTCATCAGGATAGAGTCGATATAATAATCGAGCCCGTCGCTGAGGATCATCAGCTCGAACTTGCGCCTGTTGCAGAAATCGACAAAATCCTTGAAGAAGGGATCGAGGCGTTCATTCTCGATGAAACTGTCGAGATCAGGGATGCCCGCCTGCACCCACGCTATCTCCTTCTCAAGACACTCGCGGGAACTGATCAGGCCGATCTTCCACTTTTCGAGCAGATCCCTGTGAGCTTTTCGATCGGGAATGTACTTCTCGAAGAAATGATGCCCGACATCCCGAAGTGTGATCGTACCGTCAAAATCGCTTACTATTGCGATCCGTTCGCTTTTCAATCGACCTCCGTCTTCACGGCTTCGGCCTGATCATGTTCAGCTTTCGCGAGCTCCTGCTTCTTCTCCGCGTAGGTGAACATGTCATTGAGAGACGAAACCTCGGAGAACATCTTGAGAACGGCGGTGACCTCTTCATCCTCGGGAAGTGTGGCCCTGTAGGCGCCCTTTGTCCCGTACAGCTTACGGAAGACCTCTCGCTTTACCCCGAGCTTGACATAGTCGATATTCTCTTCGTTCCAGCTGTCCTCCTCATACTCGAACTCCTTCACCACGAGAAAGTCGCGGAATTCCTTCAGCACGTCTTTCGAAACGTCGAAGTCCTCACCGACATCCTTATGCTCGGCCGTGTAGTGCACGGCAAACGAGAAGAATATGCTCTTGATCTCGAGGTCACGCTGGAAGTCGGTCCATTCGGGAAGCTCCATCGTCCAGTCCGGTGTAATACCTCCACCGCCGTAGACAACGCGTCCGCCGGCCGTGAAGTACTCCTTATCAATATCCTCTTCATCAATGATCGTATTCCCCTCGCGGTCCATGTCCTTGTGGATGCTCCGGCCGCTCGGAGTGAAGTATTTCTGAGTAGTGAGCTTCAGCGCCGAATCCTGACCGATCTTGAATACGGTCTGGACCGAACCCTTGCCGAATGTCGGCTGTCCGACTACAAGGCCGCGGTCCCAGTCCTGAACGGCGCCGGCTACGATTTCGGACGCCGATGCGCTCGCGCCATTGACGAGCACGACGACGGGGTAGCCACCGTGAACGTTCTTTCCGTTTGAGTAGAACTTCTGGCTGTGGTCTTCCAGCCGGCTCTCCGTGTATACGATCATCTTTCCCTTGTCGAGGAAAAGATCCGAGACGTGGAAGGCCGCGGTAAGAAGACCTCCCGGGTTCGACCTGAGGTCGATCATGACCCCCTTGATCCCTTCCTTCTCCATCCCGTCGAGGATCGAGTCGAGGTCGCGAGCCGTGTTCTCCGCGAACCTTGATATCCTGACATAACCGACGTCCTCTATGACATCGTAGTAGGTGATGCTCGGTACGGTTATGATCTCGCGGGTGATGGTTACGTCGAGCGAGTCGACCTCGTTGTGTCCCGCGTCGCGACCGAGTGTGATATTGACCTGTGTGCCGGGCGCTCCCCTGAGCTTTCCGACCGCCTCATCGCTGCTCCACCCTTCGGTGGCCTCGCCTTCTATCGCGATTATCCGGTCGCCTGCCTGGATACCTATCCTGTAAGCGGGCGTATCCTCGATCGGGGATATGACGGTGGGAAATCCTTCCCTTACCGTTATCGTGATCCCCAGGCCCCCGAACTCCCCCCTGGTGTCTATCATAAGGTTTTCGTACTGCCGCTTGTTGAGGTAGACCGAATGCGGATCGAGTTCTTCCAGAATGCCCCGGATCGCGTTATCAATAACATCTCCGAGTTCCTGCTCGTCGACATAGAAATCGAGGACCCTGGTCAGGACCTCGTTGAGCCTGTCGATCTCTTCGAGGGAAGTCTCCCTGTCTCTGCGCTGCTCTCCCGCAAATACGTAGAACGCCGCCGCTGAAAGCAGTATCACGGCCAGTACTGATATTACGAATCTCTTATCGAGTCTCAATGGAGACCTCCCATGGTGTTGTTTTCCCGTTACCTCTTAATATGATTCCACCGGGATCCGGAATCAAACGCT
Source organism: Candidatus Krumholzibacteriota bacterium (assembly GCA_030630165.1). Classification (GTDB taxonomy): domain Bacteria; phylum Krumholzibacteriota; class Krumholzibacteriia; order Krumholzibacteriales; family Krumholzibacteriaceae; genus JAUWCL01. Next base: position 11,359 of record DAOVNN010000015.1, on the reverse strand, counting down.
TAATGGCTACAGATCCTTTAACCCGGAAAGGGCCCTCAGGTTCCCCAGAACAGCCTCGATCACCTCTTCGAGGGACCTGGAGGCGTCTATTATGACGACCCTGCCGGGCTCCCTCGAGGCTATCCTCAGGTATCCCTCCCGAACCCTCTCATGGAAATCCCGCTTTTCGAGCTCGAGCCTGTCCCTGTTGCGCGAACCTTCCGCTTCTCTCCGGTCCGGCCCTCTCTCGAACCCGTCGCCGACTTCGAGATCGAGCAGATATGTCCTGTCAGGCACCGCGCCCGCCACGGCGAACGAATTGAGGCCCGCGACGACATCCTCGCCGAGCTCCCTGGCCCAGCCCTGGTAGGCGACCGAAGCGTCCATGAACCTGTCGCACAGGACGCTCGTCCCCTTCTCCAGCGCGGGGCCGATCACCTCGCCGACGAGCTGCGCGCGGCTGGCCACGTAGAGCAGCAGTTCGGTCCTCGGTGATATCGATGTATTTCCCGGATCAAGCAGCATCTCCCTTATCTTCTCCGAGATCTCGTTTCCTCCCGGCTCGCGGGTGATGACGCATTCCAGGCCGGCCTGCAGGAATCTCTCCAGAACGGCACGGGCCACAGTAGATTTCCCCGATCCCTCAACGCCTTCGAAGGTTATGAAATATCCACGTTTCTTTTCTGTCATCTGCAATTCACACCCTTATTGCAATACGCCTCAGGAGCGCCCCTGTTTCACAAGTGCATTTATTATATCTGTACCGTGAGTTTCCGGATCCTCTTCCTGAACCGCCTGAAGAACATCGTCACCTTGAACGCCTCGTCGACCCCCGCCGCTATCCAGAGTCCCGCCAGCGAGAGTCCCGCGGTAAAAGCGAGGTTGTAGCCCAGTATTACCTGGAAGAATATGACCCCGAAAAAGGCGAGATACATCGGATAGCGGTTCTCGCCGATGCCGCGGAGGCTGAAGGAATATACGTACGACAGTGCCTTCGGTATCTGTATGAGAGCGGCGATCCTCAGCGCGTAGACGCCGACCCTGATCACCTCTGGATCCGACGTGAACAGGAGCACCCAGTACCGCGCACTGAGGTAGAGGATTCCGGCTATCACCACGACCACCCCGCTGACAAGCCAGGCGAACATCCGTGTCGTCTGCCTCGCCTTCATGAACTCCCCCGCGCCGTAACGTTTGCCTACCAGTGTCAATGCGCCCATACCGAAGGCCTGGTACATCATCGAGAAGATCCGCTGGTATGTGAGGATGATGATATGACCCGCCGCGGCGGCCGGGGCGAGCCTGTTGCTGAACCCGATGACGATCGTCATCCCGGACATCCAGGCGAGCTGCTCGAGCGTTATCGGTGTCCCGGTCTTTATTACATGGATTATGCTGCGCCTGTTGATATCCCTGAAATCGTTCCAGTTGAATGAGAGCATCGAACGACCGCGAAGTATGAAGCTGAATGTAAAGATACATCCGACCGTATGCGCCGTGCCGGCTGCGAGCGCCGCGCCCCTCACGCCGAGCTCGGGGAATTTCCAGACGCCGAAAACGAGGAGTACCGCGAGTACGAGGTGTATCACGTTTACCAGCAGTCCCGTGACCATGGAGAGATGCGTGTCCCCGGCGCCCCGCACGAGGCCGATAGCAACGAAGTTCATGATGATGAAGGGGGCGAACCACGACACGACCCGGAGATAATCGACCCCGATCGCCGTCACCGCCTCGGATGTACCGAGCACCGTCCTGAAGATCAGAGGCGCGGCAAAATACCAGATAAGAGCGATACCTATCGCCGGAAAGAGAGCGGTAAATATCGTCTGCCCGAGAAAATGGTTGGCGTCTTCCTTTCTGCCCGCGCCGATAAGCCTGACGATGATGATCGAGGCTCCGAAGACGAAGATCAGGAGGATCGTGCATGTGTATAGGATGACCTGGACGACGTTTCCGACAGCTGTCAGCGCGTCGACTCCCGTCGCACCCACCCCGGGATAGTATTTCGCGAGTGTAGTGACCGCGATGTGTCCGACGAGCGTCGTCTCTATCGTCCACATAAGGATCTGCGCGCCCAGATCGATGAGGATCGGTACGGAGGTTTTCAGGATCGATCGGAAGCTCGGTTTCATCCTGTCAACGCGTGCGGGCCTGGATCAGACTTCCTCCGGCGGCTGACCGCCCCCGGTGATGTTCCGGACATGCATGACCCGCTGGATAAAAGTATATATGCTGAGTATCGCCAGCAGGACCACGACAGCGTCAAGGATCCTGCCTCCGAACAGCAGACCCACAACCAGCAGCACGATACGTTCGGGCCGCTCGAGGATACCGACCGAGCATTCGAGGCCGAGGCCCTCGGCTCTCGCCCTCGAGTAACTCGTCATGAACGAGCCGATCAGGGCGGCGAGCGTGAAGAAGATCATGATGTCGCTGCCCCTGCCTGAATAATAGAAGGACAGGGCGGCAAAATAAGCGAATTCGGAGATCCTGTCAGCGCTCGAATCGAAGAATGCCCCGAATAAAGATGTCTTTCCGGTCTTGCGGGCAAGCGAGCCGTCGAGCATATCGCAGAGGCTGGCCACGATCAGGATCACCCCTCCTGAAACGAGCTTTCCGGTTCCGACGAAGAGGGCTCCGAGGACACTGAGCGCAAGCCCGGCAAACGTTACGCCCAGCGGCGTTACGCCCAGCGAATCAAGTATATCCACGACAGGGGAAGTAAGCCCCCGGAAACGTTCCTTTATGACGGATTTGTCGATCATGCCGCCCGACTGTCCTTCCTTATACTGTGAGAGTCTTCTTTTTCAGCGGGATTATGTGACCTGAACCGTCATGCTGTCAAGCGGTTCCGCCCCTGCCCCTTTTTCCCGCGCCCCGGATCAGCAGCGTGATCTCACCCCTGACCTTGCGCTTCGAGAACCACCCGGCAAGTTCTTCCGCGCTGCCACGGGCCACCTCTTCGTGCAGCTTGGTCAGTTCCCTTGCCACTACAACCTCACGGCCGGGAAGTACCGCGGATAGCGCCTCGAGAGTAGCGACTATCCTGTGGGGGCTCTCGAAGAAGACGGCCGTGCCGACGGCGGCGCCCGCTTCCTCGAAAAGTCTGTCCCTCGCCCCCTTCTTTCTCGGAACGTAGCCGTAGAAGGTGAACCTGTCGGTGGGAAGCCCCGAAAGGACCAGTCCCTGTATCACCGAGCTCGGCCCCGGCAGGGCGGTGAACTCTATCTCCCTGTCAATCATCGCCCTGACGAGATAGTATCCCGGATCGGAGATGCCCGGGGTGCCGGCATCGGTCACCAGGGCGCCCGTCTCTCCCCCTTCGATGCGATCGAGAATACCGGGGGTGACCTTCTCTTTATTGTGATCATGGTAGGGGATCGTCCTGGTCTCGATGCCGTAGTGCTTTAAAAGCGTACCGGACTTCCTTGTATCCTCGGCAAGTATGAAGTCGACCGACGCGAGGATCTCCTTCGCGCGCAACGACAGATCGGACAGATTTCCGATGGGAGTGCTTATGAGATAGAAGGAGAACTCTCTCATCATCCAATGGCGATCCCGGGGAACGCCTCCTCTAAAAAGTCTATGTCTTCGTCGGTTATGTCGAGATGGGTGACCATCCTGACCCTGCCCGGGCCTATCGCCAGGGCGAGTATTCCATTGTCTGCCAGCTTCGAAACGAACTCGACGGAGTCCGCGCCGACGATGCTGAATATGACGATATTCGTGTCTACGGGAAAGACGAGCTCCATGCCCGGCGTTTCCTCTACTATCCGTCCGATCCGCGCCGCTCGCACATGATCATCGGCGAGACGCTCGATATTGTTGTCGAGGGCATAGAGACATGCCGCGGCAAGGATGCCTACCTGGCGCATGGCACCACCGAGCCTCTTTCTCCAGTCCCTTGCCTTCCTGATCGTCCCGGCGTCAGAGATGAGGATCGAGCCGACCGGCGTTCCGAGGCCCTTGGAAAAGCAGATATTGATCGAATCGGCCAGCGAACCGTATTTCTCGAACGTGATACCCGTCGCGACGACTGCGTTGGCAAGCCTGGCCCCGTCCATGTGCAGTCTCAGTCCATGATCCGCCGCAAATCTCTTTACCGCCCCGAGGCGTTCGATCGGATAGATCCTGCCGCCGCCCCTGTTTTGCGTATTCTCCACGGTAACGAGAGTCGTGTTCGTATGGTGGATGTTATCGGGCCTTACGGCCCCTTCGAGCATCTCCTCGGGCAGGAACCCATCGGGACTGTCGAGAGGATAGAGCTGCACGCCGCCTATGACGGAGGCGCCCCCCGCCTCGTAGTTGATTATATGGCAGTTGCGATCGAGGATGATCTCGTCGCCCGGCGAAGTCTGTGTGAGGATCCCGAGCAGGTTCGCCATCGTACCGCTCGGAACGTACAGGGCCGCTTCCTTTCCGAGAAGGACGGCCATCCTTTCCTCGAGGATCTGCACGGTGGGATCGTCGCCGAGAACATCATCGCCGACTTCGGCTCCGGCCATCGCCCGGCGCATGTCATCGGACGGCCTGGTCACAGTATCGCTTCTGAGATCGACAACGCGATCGCTCATATTCCTCTCCCGGGAATCGATTAAGCTATGACTTGATACAGTATCCCGCCGTTCCGCCTTCAGGCGGAGCCGGGTCGTGATGCGGCCTTGCGGTCCGGATCAGGACTGCGCGACGAGCTCCTTGAGCTCTCTGGATACCTTGAATACCGGGACCTTGCGGTCGGGAACCGGTACCGGTTCACCTGTCCTGGGATTCCGGGCCATCCTTGCCTTGCGGTCCTTTACCTTGAAGGTTCCGAATCCACGGATCTCGTAATGCTTGCCCTCGGCGAGTCCTTTCGAGATGCTCGCGAGAAACTGGTCCACCGCCTCGGCGACCTCTTTCTTTGTCAGACCCGTCCTGCTGGCAATGTTCTCCACGATTTCCGCTTTAGTCATTTACCCTTCCTCCTTCCAAGAAGCAGGAGCCACGCCCCTCCACATGGTTTGCTCATGAGCACGCTATTGAGTAATCAAATACCCTATAAGTTATATTGTGTCAAGGGAAAAGAGAGATACAACCCCGGGGATTATCCAGCCGTTCGAGAGAAGGTGTCACGGCCGTCCGTCGGTGAGCCGCTGGTACCGGTTGCCGCGGCCGGCCACCTTCCCCTTCCTCATCGTTTTTGCATCGGATGCATTGCAAGAGGCAAGGCGGGGCTGGTCCTCCCGCAAAGAACCCGGGGAACAACAGGGAATCACAGGGACTGAGGAGAAACACCCGGTTTTTCGCGGCCGCTCGACACAACTCCCTGCCGGGAAAGGAAAACCGGTTCATCATGTTCTTTTTGAAGCGGCTCTGGTATGCGGCTTGCTGTCTATTGTCATCGCTGCGGGGTGGTCGCCGCCTTCACGAACCCGACCCTGCATCGTATCATCTCGCAGCACCTTTTTTTACGCGCCGGCTCAGGCGCTTTTTTTATTTCAGATGGACGATCCGCAGCGGCAGTCCCGTCAAGCATTTGTCAGGGCAGGCCCAGCATCAGGTGGCACTGAGGGATGATCCTTACATCCGCAAGCAGCGGAGCCGCCAGGGCAGCCATATCGAGAAGCATCTGCGGATCAGGCGGCAAGCTCCGGGCGATCGGAGTAGCCGGCTGGATGACCAGCGGTATCCCCGCGTCGACATCCGCGATCAGTCTGACCGCCTCACCAAACTCATCCATCCCCGTACCGCCGGCGACTACTATCTTGCAGAAGAGATCCTTATCAACAGCTGCGCTGAGTGTCTCCCTGTAGGCGGGAAAGATGTTGTCTCCGCCGCAGAGCGAGGGCAGCTTGATGTCGAGAGAGATTATATCAACGAGGGACAGGACGGATTCGAGTCCGGCAGTGTCCAGCCCGTTCGTCTCCAGATATAGCGGCAGTCCACCTCTGCGCGCGAGCTCGAGAAACTCCGCGAGGAACCCGGGCTGCTCGAGAGGTTCACCGCCAGTTATGCTTATCGAATGGGTACCCGGCATCGCGGCAAGAGAAAGGGTCAGTGTGGCCGCGGCCTCGGGGCTGATGGGATTTTCCAGTTCGATGTCACCGCCGGGCATCCTGCAGGCACAGCTTTCGACTCTCTCCTTCGACGCTTCCGTGTCGCAGTAGGAGCATGACAGGCCGCAACCCGACATCCTCACGAAGACCTGCATCACGCCTGTATAGATCCCCTCGCCCTGGACCGAGCGGAATATCTCATGCAGCCAGCCCTCTGTCATACTACCCCCCTGACCTTGCGTATCGCATTGTCTATCGAAAGGCATTCCCGCCGGTACTGATCGAGAACGGCCGCAGCAAACTTCTCCCCGTCCACCCCGATCTCGCCCAGGCCGACGGCCGGGACCGGGGCGCCCTGCGGGTCGATATTCACACCGCAGTGAAAGACGGTAGATACGGGAGTTACAGTCGCGATCGCGACTGTCAGTTTCCTTTCCGCGATATAAAGATCGTCGCCGGCCCTCGTAAGGACGAGACCGGGAGCGAGTTCCCTGACGATCTCGCCGACGATGCTGACGAAAAGGCGAAGCCTGTAGTTGGCTTCCCTGAGAGTGCATTCGAAATGTTCCCCGATGAAATGGAGCATCTCCTCAGCGATGATACTGCTGTGCTGCTCGGCATCCTCGAGATCCACCAGCATCGAGCCTGTCACCGCGCACGCTCCCGTGAACGCCACGACGCCGTCGGCAGTGATGCCTGCCATCTCTCTCACGAAATGGCTGCGCAGCTGATCCCCGGTATAGTCGACCCGCCCCTCGAGTATCTTTGTCTCCAGCATCCGATCATCCCCTCCTGTCAACGGTCGTCTTCGAAAAAGATCGACGCGCGGGCGTGCGTCCCTCCGACAGCCTTCTTGAGCCGGGTGCACGATTCGCATCTACCGCACATCCTCTCTCCTCCGCGGTAGCACGACCAGATATGTTCCCAGGGCAGATCGAGTTCCAGGCCCCGCTCCACGACTTCCCTCTTCTGCATCGCCAGTGTCGGACTCTCCACCCTCACCGGCGCTCCAGCGCTTATTGCCAGCGCCCCATTGACGGCATCGACAAACTGGGCGCTATTGTCGGGAAAGGCGCCTGCCTCTTCGCTGTTGAACCCCGTGATGATCACCGTCGCGCCGCGGGCGACCGCGTAGGCCGCCGCGACATTTATGAAGATACCGTTCCGGTTCTCTACCCAGACAGCTCTCGATACCCTGGCCTGGTCGTCGGGATGCCCCTCGACGGGATAGTCGGGCGTATCCTCTCCGCCGGGCGTCATCGTAGATGCCGATATATGGCCGAGCCATTGAAACTCGACCTTTTCGAACTCCGTCCCGTAACGCTCCGCGAAGGCCCTGGAGGATTCCTCCTCTTTCCTCGCCGGTATCTGTCCGTAATCAAAAAATAGCGAAAGGCTTACATCGTACTCACCGGCGGCGAGCGCCAGCGATACCGCGGAATCGAGTCCGCCGGACAACAGAGCTACCGCCGATTCCTTTTCCCCGGGTATTTTATTCTGCATATTTCACCATGTCCTTGGGCGTTTCCCAGATTTCCACCTCTCTGAGCCTGCCTCCCTCGAATTCCAGTTCACTGGTGCATATCCTGAATATCTCCACGGCGAGGTTCTCCGAGGTCGGACTGATCTTATCAAACGGCGGAAGGTCGTTTAGATGAATATGATCGAATTTCGGCAGGATGACCCTCTCAAGGCCTGCCTTGAGATCGAAATAATCGACGGTAATTCCCCTGCCATCGATTGCCTCAAATTCGTAGTAGACCCGCAGCACCCAGTTGTGCCCATGCACCCTCGAACACATGCCATCATACTTGTCCAGGCAGTGAGACGACGAAAACTCGATCTCTGTCGAAATGGTCCATTTTCCAGTCATAGTCCCCCGGGCGCCCCTAGCAAGGAATGTAACCCTTTATCTGCAAGCCGCTTATGCATAATGCAAAAGGAGGCGCCCCCGGCGGCCGGCAGGCGACCGTAAATGTACACCTAACCCCCCGCTATATCAACGGTTAAAACGCCCGTAAAAAATATCCCGGATGGTACACATTTCGCATATAGAACGTAAAAGCCGGTCGATTTTCGAGAAAAACCGATGCAGGGGATTATGAAAGGCGGAGTGAAGCCGTGTTTCTGACACAGGAGAAGGCGCTCAAGAGAGTCGTCCAGGAGCGGCAGCGTGGCGACAGAAAAAGGGCCATGCAGAAGGCGCTGAGTGCGCTGGAGAAATGGCCGGACGATTTCGACATCGCGATAGAGGCGATACAGCTCTGTCTCGACATGTCCGATTTCAAGGAAGCCGTTTCGCTGATGAAGAATACGATCAGACGGCATCCGAAATCGCGACAACAGCTCATATCAATAGCCCGCGAGGCGCTTTACGAATTGTTCAGCCCCTTTCTCGCCAGTTTCGTCATAGAATTCCTGATCAGAAGCAGGGATTTCGACTCGGCCCGTAACACGATGAGGTCGGGACCCGCATCATATATCGACGGGATGATCAAGCGTTCCGAGACGAGATCGAAGGGGTTCGAAGAAAGCGGCAACAGGAAAACAGCTACATATACTGAAAACGAGATCCTCCTGGGTCTTCTCTATCTTGAGTCCGGGCGCTGGTCCGAAGCGGCCGAGCCGTTCGGAAGGGCCCTGAAGAGTCTGCCCGAAGAGGCAAAGGTGATCGGCGAGGCCCTGCTCGAAGCTGAGCGGGAGTGCCATGACAGCTCGCGTATCAAGTACTACCTCGGCATTGCTTCCATCCTGCTTGATCACCCGGAAAAGGCCGAAGCGAGATTCTTCAATGCTCTCGAGCTCGACGATCCGCCTGCGCCGGAGATCCTCAAGTTGCTCGATGCCAAAGAGGCAAGATCGAAAAACTGGCTGTTGATGCAGGGCGAGGCCCTCATCATTACCGGTATGGGGTCTGAAGGAACGGCAAGGATAAGGGATTATCTCGAGGCGAAAGACGGCGGCTGGGACCAGAAGGAAACACCTGGGGATATCAACCAGTTATTCCCCGAGCAGGTCGACAGGCAGAAGTTCGCGCTCGAGAGGCTCGAGAAACTCCAGCCCGGCAGTCTCGATGACATCGACGTCACTGTTCTCTACTGCGACATCGCCTCGACGATGGAAAAGGCCAAGGAAGCGGTAGAACATCTCAAGGTATATTTCGGAGATCATCGTGATTCGGCCGTGAGACTCTCGGACTGGATTACCGGAAACGAGGCGGTATCGGGCAGTGCCCCGGGGCAGGAACTGCTCGCAAGATTGAACCTGCATCTCGGCAATGGCGGACCGGCGGCGGCCGCATTCGGCATAGCGGCCGAGATGGACCCTTCGCGCATTCCATCGATCATCGATCTGATCAAGACCGCACTCGACGCGGGATTCGAGGAAAAGACGCCGCTGCAGTCGATCCTCGCGGAGCTCTACGCCCGCGGAGGCAACGAGGAAAGGGCATCCGAGCTGATCAGGGAAATGGAATCCCAGGATTCCCTCGAGAAGGATGAACTGCTGAGGCTTTCCGGCGAGGTGCTGCGGCACTGCGGCATGAGTCTCGACGGAGTGATCTCTACAATCGAACTGGGGATAAGAAACTCGCGCGTCGCCGAGGCTCTTCCATTCAGCCTGGAGTTCTACCGCGACAATCCCGACTCACGCGGACTTCTCGCCGAAAAGATGGCAGATATTGGTGAACGTATACCCGAAGCATGGCCGGCACTGGCCGAGCTCTGTGAACTCTTCGCCGCCGAAGAGGACCTCGACCGCTCGATGAGATTCCTCAGGGCGAAGTCGCACATGAAGAGCGGTCAGATCGAGAGGGCCGTATTCGAGTTCGATCAGCTTATGATGTTCGACGATTCGCTCCGCTCCTCAGTAACGGGTTTCTACGAGGAGGCGGTCGGCGACAACCCCGACAACACGACACTTCATCTCGCTCTCTATCAGATATATTTCGAAGAGGAGAGGTTAGTTTCCGCCGCACGTCATCTCGGCCGGGCGATGGAAACCGACCCGGGTCAGATCCGTGACATCGTGCCGCAATTCGAAAAGATCATCGAACGTGACCCTGCCAACAGGGCAGCCTGGGATGAGATGCTCGGATCCGCGATGAAGATCCGTCACTTCGATCTCGCCCGCGATCTGCTCAAAAAAGCTGTTCAGTCCCTCCCCGAAAACGAATCTGCCGCTCTGCACATATTCGGAGCGAGAATCGCTACGACCGAAGGGAACATCGAGGATGCGCTGAGGTGCCTGGCCATGACCCTGACATCGGCAGGCGCCGAACTTGGCGCTGTCAGGTCGGAGCTCGCGGAGATCATCTCAAAAGAACCTTCGAGCGCCGAAGCGAGATACCTGCTCGGAGAGACGCTGCTGCGGCTCGGGTCCGAGGCCGAAGCTGTCACCGAGCTGGAAAGATGCATCTCCCTCTCCACCGCCTACCTCGATCGCGTAGGTCAGCGGCTCGAGAAACTTCTTCCGGTAAGTATAAAACCATGGCTCATATCGAGAATTCTGGGCGAGATCCGTTGGGCCGGATCACGACGCGACGAAGCGATGCGATATCTCGAATCGGCGCAGAAAGGCCCGCAGGAATCGCTGCAGCACCTCGGCAGGACGCTTAAGAGGCTTTCAGCAAGACATCCTGATGACACGGAGCTGGCACTCATCCATGCGAGGAATCTCGTCCGCACGGATGGATACGATGAGTCGATGGAAATCCTCGAGAGGCTGGTCGCTGCTGACCAGGCACTCTCCGCCGGAGCAGCCTCGGTACTGCAGGAGATCATTGAAAAGCATCCCGGACATCTTGATGCCAACATCCTCCTCGCTTCAATCCTCTCCGCTGCCGACGACAACGGCAGGGCAGTAGACACCCTGCTCCGTATCGCGGGCATAGAGAACGCATCACAGGAGACCCTTGTCGAGGTGATAGAACCGTTCCTCGATAAATACGGTGAAGAACCGAGGCTTCTCGTTCCTCTCGGAGGACTGAGAGGCCGGACGGGCAACCAGAAGATAAGCCTCGATGAACTCGAAAAGGCACTGGCTCTGGACGATTCATTCGCCCGGGCGATCCTCGACGAGACGATGAATATCGAGTGGACAAAGAAATATATCACCCGCAACCGACTTCTCGAGGCTGACTGCTGTATCGTCTCAGGCGACCGGGCAGCGGCATTCTCGATACTCGAGGAAATCGACGCGGGGACAAAACCCGCGCGGGCCAGGGTGATGGGGCGGCTTCGCCGACTGATCGGCTCCGGGCCAAAAAAGGAATACTACGAATTCGCGTCCCAGCTCCTTTCCGGGGGAGGCGACACGAATGGCGCCGAATCGATCCTCAGAGAGGG
>DAOVNN010000280.1 GCA_030630165.1 Candidatus Krumholzibacteriota bacterium | reverse complement strand
GGCCGAAAACCATTCCCTCGACCGTGACTACATTCAGAATGGAATCCTTGATACAGACCGACCACTGGATAGCCGGATCGGGTGTGCCGGAGTTCGGCAGGGCCAGAGACACCACGACCAGACTCGCTGCAAACAAACCAGTTGCAACGATCCTGGATATACTTTTATACAGTTCCATCTATCGACGGCCTCCATCGGACAGTCAGGTGGACGGACAATGAGTCATTCGCTGTCACTATTGACTGCAAGGTACATTCCAGCTCCTTGACCATCCGGGACTGGGTGCCGTACTCTTCCGGCATGAACGCCCAGATAGACATTGCGGCATCGATCCTGGCCCGGTCGACGGGAGCGACCGCACTTACCGGCGCGGGAATATCGAAGGAAAGCGGGATCCCTACATTCAGGGACGACGACGGAGTATGGGGAAAATACAGGCCGGAGGATCTCGCAACGCTCGAGGGATTTCTCTCGGACCCCGCCCTCGTCTGGCGGTGGTACATGGAGAGGTTATTCGCCGCGAGGACGAAGAAACCCAATCCGGGTCACTACGCCCTGGCTCGTCTCGAGAAGATCCTGCCGCATTTCGTCCTCGTGACCCAGAACATAGACAATCTCCACCGCAAGGCGGGAAGTTCCGATCTCATCGAGCTCCACGGCAACATTGAAGCGTTCAGGTGCCTCGAGGCGGCCCACCCTGCGGAATACGATCCCGGCTGGGGAGACGAACCGCCTCGCTGCAGCTGCGGTTCGATCATCAGGCCCGGCGTAGTATGGTTCGGGGAACCGCTTCCAGAAAAAGAGATCGAACGTGCATTCCGTGAATCGGAAAGATGCGACGTAATGCTCGTCGTAGGAACGTCCGGCCTCGTATCGCCCGCCTCCCACCTGCCCCTCATGGCGAAGAACGCCGGTGCCGCCGTGATAGAAGTGAACACGGAACACTCGGCGATCACTCCGATCGCCGATATCTTTCTGGAAGGTTCTTCCGGAGAGGTGCTGCCCTTCCTCGTCTCGAGGACGGAAGAGATAATCGTGGAGAATGCGGGGAATCAGTCGTCAGATCCGGAGCCGCCGGCGGATCTCTGAGAGGTCGCGGCCTGCCTGGTCTACGATACTTCTGAACGCTTCGTCCTCTTCGTCAGACTTCTCTTTCATGCTTGTCCAGCCCCACCATGTGAGGACGATCGACATCCACACTCCTCCCACGGCAAAAGCTGCAAGGATAAAGGCCCAACGGGGAATGCCAGCTCTCTTCTCAGGTACCCGCGGCGCGTCTATAATCTGAACCGACGAAGTGGTCCTCGCCAGGTCGATTCCACTCTCCTCGTGCTTCTGCAGGAGAAAGGAGTACACCCTTTCGTTGACCTCGAGATCCCTCTTGAGAGCGGCGTATTCCTGCTGCAGGGCCGGAAGCTTTTCGAGAGACGGGAAAACGGTCATCGAGGAATCGCCGGTGACGATCATCTGGAGCTGATTGTTGATGTTTCGAAGTTCGATCTTTTTCTTGTTCAGTTCGATTGCGTCATCCCTGGAAAACTCGCTCAGGATATCGATCTGGATCGCCGTTAATGCTGCCCTGATCTTGAGGGCGGATGCGACATCCATCGCGCCGCGGACCTGCTCCTCGAAACTGATTATCCCGTGCTCCTCCTGGAACGCCGCGATCTGGGCCCTGGACTCTACCAGGCGCAACTTGTATGCCTCGATCTGCTTCCTGGTAAATTCGAGTGTACCCTCCGCTCTCTCATTGAGAAGGCTGTGATTGACAGAATCGAGGGCGGCAACATGACTCGCTGCGATCTTCATCGCCATCACAGGATCCCTGTCCCGGGCCTTCAGCGTGATGATCCCGACCTGGGATGATCCGGTGGATACAGATCCCTTGAGTCTCCCGACAGCGTCGTCCATAGTAGCTGCCTTGTACCAGTCCTGGAGGTCGAGGTCCGTGACCACCCTTTCAGCGATACCCCTGCTGTTCAATATATCCGTCATTACCGCAGCTGACATCGAGCCTCCCGTCATGGGAGCGATCATCGAGGGAAGGTTCATGGTGGCCATCCATGCTGTGAGAAGTCCTTCGCCTCCTTCTTCCATCGGCGGCATGAGCATCGTCCGGGATTCGTAAACGGAATCGGCGATAAAAACGTACAGCGATCCGGCGACGGCGAACACCACAGCTGCGGTGAGTATTGTCCGCCTCCTCTTTATCAGATAATCAAGAAGCCTGAATCCCATCGGGACACCTTTCGCGCGGCGGGCTGGTTCACCCGCCGAAGAGTTCCTCCATCCTGGAGGCGGCACGCCTCAAATGCGGGATAACGATCGAACCGCCTACGATCAGCGCCACATTGAAGGCCTCATAGAACTGCTCCCTTGTGACGCCCTTTTCGAAACATCTCGCTATATGATAGTCTATACAGTCGTCACATCTCAACACCATCGAAGACGCCAGTCCCATCAGTTCCTTGGTCATTACGTCGAGTGCTCCGTCGGCGTATGCCTGGGTATCGAGGGCGAAGAACCTCTTTATGCCAAGATGGTCCGACGAGAGAACGGTCTCGTTGAGTCGGTCCCTTTCCTCGTCGAACTCTTTTCTCCAGTCTTCGGACATCTGGGATGACCTCCACCCGAGCCGGCGATCAGACCGGGAGAAGCCTCTTGTATTTCTTCTTTCCCGCTCTGAGAATCACGAATCCATCTTCGACATCGTTCGCGGAGATCTTCTCGTCAAACTGCTCGATCCGGCGGCCGTTGACATACGCTCCACCCTGCTGAATGAGGCGCCTTGCCTCTCCCCGTGATTTTACCAGTCCGGCATCGGAGAACAGGATGAATACGGGCACTCCCTCCTCCAGCTTCGCCAGTTCGAATTCGACCGTCGGGATCGCGTCTCCGGCGGCCGATCCTCCCTTGGAGAAAAGGGCCCTGGATGCCTCCCGGGCTTCGGCGGCCGCGTCTTCCCCGTGCAGGATGGCGGTACATTCCCTCGCGAGGATCTCTTTAGCCTCCCTGATCTGAGCACCCTCGAGCGACGAGAGCCGTTGCACCTCGTCCATCGGCAGGAAGGTGAACAGAGCGAGGAATCTTCCGACATCCCTGTCGTCGGTATTGATCCAGTACTGATAATAATCGTACGGCGAGGTGCGCTGCGGATCGAGCCAGATCGCACCCTTCTCCGTCTTACCCATCTTGCTGCCCGCCGCCGTGGTAAGGAGCGGGAATGTAAGCGCCTCGGCATCGCCACTTTCGACCCTTCGTATCAGGTCGGTGCCGGCGAGGATATTGCCCCACTGGTCGTTCCCGCCCATCTGCAGCGTACAGCCCTTCTCCCGGTACAGGTGAAGAAAATCGTATGCCTGCAGGAGCATATAGTTGAATTCGATAAAGTTCAGCCCCGTCTCGAGCCTCATGCGGTAACTCTCGGCAGCGAGCATCTTGTTGACGCTGAAGTGGCGTCCGATATCACGCAGGAACTCGATGAAGTTCAGCTGCAGGAGCCATTCAGAGTTGTTCATCATCAGCGCCCCGTCGCCGGAGAAATCAAGGAAGTGAGACAGCTGCTTCTTCAGTCCTTCGGCGTTCGCATCGATCTGTTCGGATGTCAGCAACTTGCGGAGTTCGGTCTTCCCACTCGGATCGCCTATCATGACCGTGCCGCCTCCGACAAGCGCGATAACACGGTGCTCTGCCCGCTGCATATGGGCAAGCGCCATGATCGGCACGAGGCTCCCGCAGTGGAAGCTGTCCGACGTCGGATCAAAGCCGATATAGCAGGTGAGCGGGCTTTCAAGCATCCCCTTCACACGATCCGTGTCGGAGCACTGCTCTATAAATCCTCTCTCTTCAAGAATATCGTATACGTTCATACTCTGTTCTCCGTTAGAGTCGCTCATCTCGCTGCGTCGTAGAATGATAACACGGTAAAGAGAGTCCAGACACAGGTTTTTTACACTTCTGGCAAGGCACTGCCGCCGAATAGGTCTTGAACTGGCCGAACGCTTCAATATACT
>DAOVNN010000315.1 GCA_030630165.1 Candidatus Krumholzibacteriota bacterium | reverse complement strand
GGTTTAATTGACAATAAATATACCTTATTGCAGAATAGTGTGTGTATCCTTGTGTATTGAGAATCACAGATAATAACAGGTGGTAGGATCGTGAAAATGAAGATGTTTATAGTTGTTGCCGCAATCGCCGTCATGCTCGTCGCCGTTCACGCGGCGGCGGAGAAGAAAACAGGAGAAGCGAAGCAGGAGGACCTGGAAGAAACGATAACCCACCTGCTTGAGTATGTCCGGACAGCCGATGTCGTCTTTATCAGGAACGGCAAGGAGCATTCGGCAGAGAACGCGACGAAGCATATTGAGAAGAAATACAATCACTACAAGAAAAAGATAGAGACACCCGAGGATTTTATCGAGAGAAGCGCGACGAAGAGTATGATGAGCGGGAAGCTCTACCAGATCAGGCTGAAGGACGGAACAATCATCACATCGAAGGACTGGCTGTTAGCTGAGCTGGAACGATACAGGAATTCGCCTATTGAAGCGGTCACCGATACTGGATCTGTCGCGCCGCCTGACACGACGGAAAAAGGAGAGGAATGCCCTCCCGACTCGCTGGAGCAGTGACACTTATCCTGACCCTCGCCGCTTTGTCCGGTCTTGCGGCAGCGGAGACTGTCGAACTCCCCGAAAAGGGTGAGATGGTCAAGTCGATGAGCTTCCCGAAGAAATGGATGTTCAGGCTCGGGACGTCTTACGTACTGAACAGGTCGGGGGAAGAGAAGCACGGGGGCGGCGAGCTCAACCTGTCCTTGTACAGGGATTTGCTGAATCCCAACATGGGAATCCTCGGCGCCGTCGTCGAAGGGTACGGGGGGCGGACGGGCGGCGAATCGCGCAACGGCGTGAGGATCATGGGCTCGATGAAGTTCTTCATGTTCCAGGCCGGCGGCGATTACTCGATCTCGGATAGGGACTGGACCGGAATATTCTCGTTCCAGCTTCCGATCAATCGCGGTGGGATGTTCGGAAGGGGAGGGGATATCCGCGTAGACTGGTTCCCATGGCGCGGAAATTCCTTCAGTTTCGGTCTGAACATGCCGATCGGGCAGCCCTTCATGGGTAAGACCCGTCCAAAGAGCGCGCATGTTGCACTTCCGAAAAGGAGCAGAAAGAAGGATCCGAAGTTCGAACCTTCCGGCGATCTCGAGGCCGTTATTTCACAGATCGAGGGATCGGCTTTTCATATTCAGCAGTACACGACATTTTTCTCCGACGATGAATTCAATCTCGAAAACAAGGATGATGTCGAGAGGATCGAAGGTGGTGTCACAGAGTTCAAGGAGGCCTTTTATGCCACCGACGAGGATCATCCGGATGGACATACATTCAATGCGGTAGTGAATAACTATCATACTAAACTCGAAAGGGCCTTTCTGCTCGCTTCAGGCGGGGACAGACAGCTCGGCACGAAGACAGCCGACCTGGCAAGGGAAGTGCTTCTTGACGAGATACTTTTTCCGTACAACAGGCTGCTGGGACAGCGGAAGAAAGAGGAGACGATCCTCGGTTATGCCGTCGAGGCGAAGGAGAAGTTTGCCGAGGGCATACAGTCCGACACCGCGGTCAATGCCGATGAATACGAGGCATTGAACTTTCTTTTCGCGAAGCTCATCGACATCGTCGAAGAGAACCGCAAGCAGCTCAAGGATGACTGGCAGGATTCGAGGCTCGTATGGCTTCCCCTTCACTATTCATTCGATACCGATCAGCATGACACGCAGGCTGAGCTCGACGCGATCGTGGAGAGAGCGGTAGGCGAGGCGTTCACGGGTGGAAACGACATCCATTATGTTATCAACGAGCAGTTCCAGTGGGAACTCGCCAGGATGATCCACGTGGCGGAGGATTATCATGTCCTCTGGATCCATGATTACAGGGGGACGAACAATCTCGGCGATCCCGATGTAGTCGGTTACAGGATGTCGGTAGACGGATACCTCAAGGCGATCATCAACAATGTGAATAAGTACGATCAGACGGGAAAGATGCCCGTCTACATGGTCATGCTCGACCAGTTCTACTTCGAGGCGGGAAACGGAAGGCTCTGGCTGGAATTCCTCGAGGATCCTCTCGAGAGGAAGGTCGATCTTCCCGGGGGGTTCGAGGAGTGGGAAGATCACATATGCAGCCTCCAGGCCGAGCTCCGGGCCGCCATAGATTCGTCCGAGGCCCTGAGCGCGGGGCGGGAGCAGTACGGTGAGAAGTGGCTGAAGAATCTCGTCAAGGTTCACATAAATATCACCAATCCCGCTGATTTTTCATTCAGAAGCGCGAACATGTTCAAGTACCTCTGGTTCGTACCCGACATCCTGTTCCGGGACCACAGGAAGATAAGCTTCTACGACCTGACCGAACTCGATCCCGGCAGGGGTGAGGGGATGTATACGGGTATGGGAGTGGGCGAGCATTATGCGGGCGCCACGTGGGATGACAGGGCTATCCTCGCCAGGGGGCCGGCGGTCCTCGGCCTGAAGACCGAGGCGAGGCTCCTTCTTCTCTCCCAGGGATTCAAGGACGATCAGATCCCCGCTCCGCTGCGCCCCCTGTCAAAGCCTGACGACTATGACGACAAGGTCCGTATGCTCAAGGATGCGGGTTGGGCCGCAACGGCCATGCAGCTTCATAATCACACCGGTTTCGGTCAGAAGTGGGACAACGTGGTCAAGGGGGTCCTGTACAATCTGATGCCGGCCGGTTCGTTCATGATCATACCCGATTCACTCTGGAACAGCACCTTCTGGGGATCGATGCTGTTCGGCTCTGCGATGAGGGGATGCAGGATATATGTCATCGCACCCTCGCTTGCCAACGCGCCAAGCGACGGCGTTCCTCAGATGGCCAGAGCGAACGAGCTGTTCACGCGGTTTATCCTGCTGAGGAACGAGTTTGACAATGAGCTCGAGTATGCAGGCGGACGGTTCAGGGTCGGTGTGTACAATTACGATGGGGACGTTCAGGACCAGATCGGGCGGGCGGAGGCGATGCTTCGACATATGGACGAATATGACTGGATCAGCGAGGTTTTTCCCTCGCACGAGTCCGTAAGGGGATATATCGAAGAAGCGATCGATATCCTCAGGGAGAAAGATTACAGATCGACTCATCTTACCAGAGACGCGGTCGTCAGAAAGCCGAAGATCCACCTCAAGGCGCAGTTCTTTACCTCTCCGCAGGTGAACAGGAGCCTCCTGCCTCTTGAAGCGTGGGGCCCGCTCTTCCGGGACTATATAATCGCCAGAGCGGTCCAGTCCGCTCACGAGGACAGTTATGTCGATGTAAAAGAACTCCGGGAAAAGCTGTCACGCAGGACCCGGCGGCTCGTGCGGGAATGGGCGGAGACGATAAGTCCCGAGGACGAGGAGCGGCTTGCCATGTTCCTGACAATCGGTTCCCAGAACCAGGACTACCGCGGAAAGATCATGGACGGCGAGGTCCTCTTTGTCGCCTCAGGGTTGAGTGCCGCTGTT
>DAOVNN010000079.1 GCA_030630165.1 Candidatus Krumholzibacteriota bacterium | reverse complement strand
CGTAGTACGCGCTGTTGTCGTAGAAGACGCAATTCTCTATGACAGGGGCGCTGACTCCGCCGAACCACAAGCCCCCGCCCTGCCTGGCTGAATTACCGGTGAATACACAATTGCGGATTACGGGGTCGCCGAGGTGTCCGATCAGGCCACCGCCCGCATCGTAGTCGTTTGGCGCGACGCCGTTGACGAAAGTAAAGCCGTCGACGACTATGTCGTTTTGTCCCTGGACAAACATGACTCTGCCCTGGTACTGCGCGTCGAGTATCGTCACTTCGGGGCCGCTGGAACTTCGCAGCGTGAATCCGCCGACATAAGCCTCGAAGTAGATCATTCCGTAATCACAGGTATGCCCCTGGCTCGACCAGGTATAGGTCCCCGGGGCGACCACGATCTCATCGCCGGTTCCTGCCGAGTCTATTGCGGCCTGGATCGTGGGCGTGTCGCCTGTACCAGCTGTGTTGACGTTCCAGGTGCGCGCACCGGCTGCCGGAGCGAAT
This sequence comes from Candidatus Krumholzibacteriota bacterium, assembly GCA_030630165.1. Classification (GTDB taxonomy): domain Bacteria; phylum Krumholzibacteriota; class Krumholzibacteriia; order Krumholzibacteriales; family Krumholzibacteriaceae; genus JAUWCL01. The sequence goes on along the minus strand of DAOVNN010000079.1, from coordinate 9,713 downwards.
AAAAATATCAAGATGGATATTATGGACAGAAGGATAATCGGTCTGACAGGGGTGTTATTTCTCAACAGAGCCTCCTTTTCTACAATTTACCAGTTGTAATGGTTATTAGCAAGGGGACTGCGGGGAAAGGAAATATCGATTAATTCACCAGCCGCTGTTGACAAACGGAACCCTTGCTTCTAATATTCGTATGTTATACAGGGAATAACAGCGTATGCGATGAGATCGAACCATTCCAAACAGGAGGAGTGATGCTAGCTAAAAGGATGAGCAGGTTGGGGACCGAGACGGCGTTCGAGGTCCTGGCCCGTGCCAAGGCGATGGAAGCAAAAGGTCGCGATATCGTTCATCTCGAGATCGGCGAGCCCGACTTCGATACCCCCGTCAACATCCGGGAAGCGGCAAAGAAGGCGATTGATGACGGGTTCACACATTACGGTCCGTCCGCGGGTATGCCGAACGTTAAAGAGGCCTTCGCCGAGTTCCTTACAAAGGACCGCGGTATAGAGGTCAAGCCCGATAACATTGTCGTCACTCCCGGTGCCAAGCCGATACTCTTCTTCTCTATTCTCGCACTGGTAGATGAGGGTGACGAGGTCGTCTATCCCAACCCGGGATTTCCGATCTACGAATCAGTCATCAACTTTGTCGGCGCGAAGCCTGTACCGATCCCGCTGAGGGAGGAGAAGGCATTCTCCTTCGACCTCGATGAGATGCGAGAGCTGGTCACCGACAAGACGAAACTTATCATCATCAACTCTCCCCAGAATCCGACCGGCGGCGTTCTCACCATGGAGGATATGAAGGGGATAGCCGAACTGGCCGAAAAGCACGATGCATGGATCCTCAGCGACGAGGTCTACAGCAAGATGGTATATGACGGAAAGCATGTCAGCATCTACGATTGTCCTGAGGTGCGCGACAGGGTGATCCTCCTCGAGGGTCATTCGAAGACTTATGCCATGACAGGCTGGAGGCTCGGATACGCAGCGATGCCGGTCGAGCTGGCCGCGCAGATCTCGAAGCTCCAGACGAACAGCAACTCGTGCACGGCGGCGTTCACACAGGTCGCAGGCGTCGAGGCTCTTACCGGTCCGCAGGACGAGTCGCTCAAGATGATGGCCGAGTTCAGGGCGAGAAGGGACCTGATAGTCGACGGGCTGAACGACCTCCCCGGTTTCTCGTGTCTCAGGCCCAAGGGCGCTTTCTACGTATTCCCGAACATCACGGCAACGGGCCGTAAGTCGAAGGAGATCGAGGAGTTCCTGCTCGAGGAAGCCGGTGTGGCGGGCCTGAGTGGTACGAGTTTCGGCGAGTATGGCGAGGGGTACCTGAGGTTCTCGTACGCCAATTCGCAGGAGAACCTGAGGAAAGCCCTGGATATGATCAGGAAGGTCCTCTGAAAACAATAAATGAAAACATCAATCATCCCCGACGGAGGAATATCTTTGCCGGGGGTGTCGATTCCGGAGGTAATTTTTGGCTGGCGTAATCGATGTGGTGGCCCTCGGAGGGAACGCGATAATCCCGTCCGACGGCACGGGGACGATAGAGGAACAGAGAGATGTCACTACCCGTTCGATGGAGCATGTGGCTGACCTTGTCCAGGCGGGCCGAAAAGTGATAATCATCCACGGGAACGGCCCGATCGTCGGGAACATCCTCGAGAGGAACGAGGCTGCGAAGGACAGGATACCGCCGATGCCGCTCGATATTTGCGGGGCCGACTCGCAGGGCGGTATCGGATACATGATGCAGCAGATCCTCGGGAATGTTATGCGCGGACGCGGGATCGAGAACCCGGTGGTATCGATAGTCTCCCAGGTCGTTGTCGATGAGGATGACGACGCATTTCAGGATCCTACAAAGCCGATCGGACCGTATTATTCCCTCGAAGAATCGAAGGATCTGGAGCGGACAAATGGCTGGGTTATGAAGGAAGACGCGGAAGGCAGGGGCTACCGTCGGGTCGTAGCGAGTCCTACACCTCGAGAGATCGTGGAAGTCGATGTCGTATCACACCTCCTCTCGCAGGACATAGTCGTGATCGCCGTTGGCGGAGGCGGGATACCCGTTGTCCGCAGGGACGGAAAGCTCGAGGGCATCGAGGCTGTCATCGACAAGGACAGGGCCGCTTCGGCGCTGGCTTCAGGTATAGGGGCGGAAAATCTGATAATCCTGACAAACGTGGAACAGGTATATATTGATTTCGGAAAGCCTGAGCAGATGGGACTTGGTAAGGTCGAAGTTTCCGAGATGCGGAAGATGTACGAGGCCTACGAGTTTCCCGCCGGAAGCATGGGACCGAAGATCAGGGCTGCCATTGATTTCGTCGAGTCCGGCGGCCGGTCGGCGATCATTACGCATTCCGACACCCTCAGGGAAGCCGTCGAAGGTAAGGTCGGCACACATATAGTTCCGGACAGCGCCTGATTCAGGCGTCAGGTGATCATGGATCCGATCCTGCTTCCTTATGGAGATTCAGAGATCTCAGTTCCTCTCCCGGGGGGAGCCGAGCCCGAAATCGCTGATTGCACGCTTCCCGATCCACTTCCCGATACTTCTCTTTCAATCAAAAAGACGCTCGAGCATCCGGAAGGATGCTGCCATCTTTCCGGCCTGATCCCCGCTTCGGGCAGGATCGCAGTACTGGTATCCGATCTTACGAGAGGCAGAACGGCGGCGGCTGTTCTCGTTCCGGTCCTCGAATATCTCGAGAGGCATGGAGCGGGACCGCAGCAGACCACCATCTACATCGCCAGCGGTATGCACCGCGACCAGTCGGCAGCCGAGATCGAGGCGCAGCTCGGGGCGGCGGTCGCCGGCAGGTACAGCATCGTCCAGCACGACGCCCGTGATAAGTCATCGCTTGTTGAGGCAGGTACTACATCTTACGGTACACGCTGCCTGTTTAACAGAAGAGTGGTGGAATCGGCGCTTGTCATCGGTGCCGGCGCAGTTTCGTTTCATTACTTCGCGGGCTTCGGCGGAGGCAGGAAACTGATTCTGCCGGGGATCTCGGGTGAAGAGACGATAATGGCCAATCACAGGCTGTCGCTGAGGGATGATCCCGCTGAAGGGCCGGCACGCGGATGCGGACCGGGCATACTTGACGGCAATCCGGTTCACGAGGATATGATCGAGGGAGCCTCGTTCATGCCGGGGCCGGTATTTATGATATGCGCCGTAACCGGAGCGGGAGGGGAGCCGGCATTCGTCAGTGCAGGTGACATCGATGCGGCTCATCGTACCTCGGTATCGAAACTCAGGGAATTATACACTCTGCATCCCGGCAGGCGCCGGAAGATCGTCGTCGCGTCGGCCGGAGGATCTCCGAAGGATATCAACCTGCTCCAGGCCCACAAGGCGATAAGACACGCATCACTGGCCGCCGAGGACGGAGGGCTACTGCTCATGGCGGCGGCCTGCCGAGAAGGTATCGGCTCGGAATCGCTCGAAGAGGATTTCTCCGGTGGAAGGGACGAAGTGCCGTCGAGGGTATCGAGAAAGTACACGCTTAATTCCCAGGCGGCGATGTCGATCCACGAGATAACGGGGAGAATCGAGGTAAGGCTCCTCTCGGGATTGTCCGATGATTCACTCAAAAAATTCGGGTTTGGAAGATGGAGAGCTGAAGAAACTGCTTTCCTGACAGACGGCTTGCCGGCAGGAGAAGTACTCGTCATCCCTGATACAGCTTCGTTTCTACTTAAAATAGAATAAGTTATAAAAAAACATTTGCTAAGATGCAACTTATTATGTACTATTGCGTATAATATGACTATTGGTCATAATATACGTAAGGGTCATTCACTAGGCGCAAGTTCACTGAAGTCCGGGAGCGATACAGGGAGGCCGCAGAAATGGGAACGGCAGAGAGAAGACAGAGGGAGAAGGACTGGCGGAGAAACGAGATAGTACTCGCCGCCGAGAAGATCTTCTTCGCTAAGGGATTCGAGAATACGACGATCGAGGATATCGCCTCGGTTGCCGAGTTGAGCAAGGGAACGATCTACCTTTACTTCGACAGTAAGGAACAGCTGCACGGCGCGGTCGTCATGAGGGGGGTGGAGATATTGTCGGGAATGTTCCACGAGGCTTTCGAAGGAGCAGATACCGGGCTTGAAAAGACGAAGGCGATAGGCGCCGCGTACATGCGGTTCTTCAGGGAGCAAGAGGACTACTTCGATGCTCTTCTGAGGTACGAGTTCCACGAGGTGGAGAAGATAGGCAAGCACGATCCTATGCTCATCCTGATCGACGCGCTGAAGATCGGAATCGAGGATGGGAGCGTCAGGCAGGATATCGATCCGGTAAAGATGGCGATCCTTCTGTGGGGACAGACGACCGGTGTGGTCCAGAACAACCACAGGAAGTGCAAGGCGATAACGGATGCTTTCGACATCGACTGTGACGAGATCATCGAATACTACATGGAGCAGGTCAAAAGGATGCTTGCAGCGGATGTGCCGTCGGGTGGAGGGGGGGCGGGCAGTGAAGACGTATGACTATGCAAGGACGGTGGCGCTGACTCTGCTCACGCTGATGTTGGCGGGGACCGCGGCGGCCGTGATGCCCGACCCCGTTCTTGAACGCTACGTGGAGACTGGACTCGAGAACAACCTCGCGCTCAAGCAGAAGGATTTCTCTTACGACAGGAGCATGAAGGTACTGTCCGAGGCAAAGGGGATGTTCCTGCCCACGATAGGTATCGCTGCGAGATATTCGCGTGCGGGGGGCGGCCGAGAGATCATATTTCCCATAGGCGACTTGATGAATCCGGTCTACGGGACCCTCAACCAGCTGCTCGCCTACAACGGTCTGCCGACGCAGGATTATCCCGTCCTGGAGAACGAGGTGATGCCGTTCCTTCGCGAGGAGGAGCATGAGACAAAGGTGCGCCTCATGCAGCCTGTCTTCGAGCCGGCTATCTGGTACAACTACAAGATCCGCTCGAATCTCAGCAAGGTGTCCGGGACTGAGCGGGACGCATACAAAAGACAGCTCGTATCCGAAATCAAATCATCGTATTTCAACTGGCTGAAGGCCTCGGAAGTAGTCGTGCTGCTCGAGGCGACAAGGGATCTGCTCGAGGAGAACCGCAGGGTGAGCAGCTCCCTTCACGAAAACGGGATGGCCACTGTCGATGTCGTTTATCGTGCCGATGCGGAACTCCATCAGAACGAGCAGTACATAGCTGAAGCGAAGAAGGCGAGGAAGCTCGCCGCGTCGTATTTCAATTTCCTGCTCAACAGGGATCTGACGGAAGCGATAGATCCTCCGCAGATCGAGTATGAAGTAGCGGAGGAACGGACCGGCTTTACCGAAGCGATGGATTCGGCCGAGGCGGGCAGGGAAGAGCTCCGGCAGCTCGAATACGCGGTCGAAGCAGCCGGCAACGGTGTGAAACTCTCCACTTCGAAATATCTTCCCTCCATCTCCCTGGTACTTGATTACGGTTTTCAGGGCGAATATTACAGGTTCAGTGGAGAAGACGATTTCTGGATGGGTTCCCTGGTCCTGTCGTGGACGCTCTTCGACGGCCTGCAGAGAAAAGCCCGGAGAGACCAGTCGGTCATAGAGAAGAGGATGTACGAAACGAGGCTGGACGAAGCGCGCGAGCAGATCAGGCTCGAGGTGACTGAAGCCTGGGCCAATCTCGACGTAGCCGGGCTGGCGATCACCACCGCGACGGCAAGGTCGCGCAGCGCGGGGAGATCTTTCGAGATAGTAAGAAAGAAATACAACAGCGGCATGGCCTCGCAGGTCGAGTTTCTCGACGCGAGGACGACAATGACGAACGCCGAGGTCGACAGGATCCTGGCTGTTTACGATTACCAGATAAGACAGGCCGAGTTTGAAAGGGTGGCAGCACTGGTTCCAGGCCTTGAGGGAGAAAGAGATGACTAGACTTACCATTATCATGGGCGTTGTTTTTGCGGTCTTCATCGCGGGCTGTGGAGGAAACGGGGAAGAGGCGGCAGAGGTCAGGACGATCAAGGTCAGGGCGGTGGAGATCACGGATGAGGACGTCACAATTCCTGTCAGGACGAGCGGCGTCCTCTCGTCGAGTTCCGAACAGAGACTCTCGTTCAAGACGGGCGGTATAATCGAATCCATCCAGGTCGATGAAGGGGATGTCGTAAAAAAGGGAGATGTGCTTGCCTCGCTCGATCTGGCCGAGATAACGGCGATGTACATCCAGGCGGAGAGTGGATGGAAGAAATCCCAGAGGGACCTCAAGCGGATGAAGAACCTGTACGGCGACAGCGTCGTGACGCTCGAGCAGTACGAGAATACACGGACGTCGCTCGATGTCGCACGTTCTTCTCTCGATATAGCGGAGTTCAATCTGAAACACTCCAAAATTACTGCTCCGTCGAACGGAAAGGTCCTCAAGCGATTCGCAGAGGAATCGGAGATGGCAGGACCCGGCTCGCCGGTCTTCCTCTTCGGAGTGACCGGCGACGGGTGGGACGTCAGGGTGGGAGTGATCGACAGGGACCTTATCAGGATCAGGAAAGGCGATTCGGCTTCGGTCCGGTTTGACGCCTGGCCGCATCACAGTTTTCCCGCCGTTGTAAGCGAGATCTCCGGCTCGGCCGATCCGATGACCGGTACTTTCGAGGTCGATCTCGACCTGGATCCGAAGGGCAGGACGCTGGCTTCCGGCTTTACGGCGAAGGTCGACATCTATCCATCCGACAGTGTGTCGTCGCTCGTCGTTCCCATCGAGTCGGTCGTAGACGCAGACGGAGAACGTGGATTCATATTCATAGTATCGGGGTCGGGAACTGTCGCGAGGAGGGTGCCTGTACAACTCGATGAACTCATTGGCGACAGAGTCGCCATGAGGGGGGCGGTCGAGGCCGGGATGATGGTAGTGACTGATGGCGCTTTGTATCTGATCGACGGATCGAGAATAGAGGTGGTCAGATGAGACTGCCGAGACTTGCCATCGAGAACAACCAGTTCACGACGGCCGTCATCGCTCTGATGGTGCTATTCGGTGTCGTGTCGTACTTCACGATGCCTCGTTCCGAGGATCCTCTTGTATCGCTTTCCGGCACGTCGATAATAGTCGTGTATCCGGGAGCCAGCCCGGTGGATCTCGAGCAGCTTGTAGTCGATCCTATCGAGGCCGTCCTCAACGAGCTCGAAGACATCAAGGCCATCGTCTCGGACATCGAGGACGGCATAGCGATAATCGAGATCGAATTTGTCGTCGGCAGCGATGACGATGAGAAGTACTCCGACGTGATGCAGAAGGTCAACAGCCTGAGAGCCGGACTTCCCGCGGATATAATGGAACTCGAGATGATCAAGTGGTCGATCTCAGACACGAAGATCATGCAGCTCGCGATCGTATCGGAGAAAGCCTCGTACGACGAGATGCAGACCGAGGCGGAGAGACTCGAGGACCTGCTCGAAATCAGGTACGGCGTGACGGATATCGAGATCGAGGCATATCCCAGGCAGCAGGTGAAGGTCGCTATCGATCTCGAGAAAGTCTCGGCGATGGGGATCTCCCTTTGGGAAGTCACGAGGGCGATACAGGCAGGTGCTGCCGACATACCCGGAGGCAGCGTCGAACTCGGTGACAGGAAATTCACACTCCACACAAGCGGCGATTTTGCGTCGGTCGAGGATATCCGGAGGACGATAATCTCGACATACGCCGGAAAGGTCGTCTATCTGGGGGATATCGCGGATGTCGGTTACGGTTACGAGGATGATATCCATAAGGCGCGCTTCAGCGGCAACAGGGCCGTGTGGGTCTCGTTCTCCCAGAAGGAAAGGACCAATATTTTCAGGGTGATGGACGGCGTGAAGCTAGCGCTCGAGGAGTTTGAAAGCAGCCTTCCGTCATCGATGACCCTCGAGACGGTCCTCGATCAGTCGGTCAGCGTATCGGACAGGGTGGACGGTTTCTTCGTGAATTTCGGGCAGGGAGTCATCCTGGTGGGGATTGTGATACTCCTCGCTCTCGGGCTGCGGGCCTCTGCGATCGTGATGCTCGCCATACCTTTCTCGATCGCCATAGCTATCGGCCTGGTAGACATGAACGGTTTCGGACTGCAGCAGATGTCGATCGTCGGCCTGGTGATCGCTCTCGGTCTGCTCGTGGACAACGCGATAGTCGTCGTAGAGAACGTTTCGCGATTCATCCTGATGGGACACAGCAGGTTTGACGCCGCCGTGAAAGGCACGAGCCAGATCGGCTGGGCGATCGTGAGCGCGACGGCGACGACCCTTCTGGCATTCATGCCGCTGGCGAGCATGAAGAGCGTCTCGGGAGACTTCATCAGGAGCATGCCGATGACGGTGATCTACTGTCTCTCCGCATCGCTTCTCGTATCCCTGACCCTCACGCCCTACCTGTCGAGCCGTTTTCTCAAACGTACCGCTCAGAAGAAGCCTGGCGGGGCGAGGAGGCTGCTGAACAGTTTCATCGAGGACAGGTACAGCCGCTCGCTCGGCTGGTCGCTGAAGCGTCCGAGGACAGTAGTGGCATTGGCGCTCGTGGCATTCGTCGCCAGCTTTGCGCTTGTTCCCGTGGTCGGGTTCAGTCTCTTCCCAAAGTCGGGGAAGATGCAGTTCCTGGTCAATATCTGGTCGCCTGAGGGAACGAACCTGGCGAAGACCGGAAAAATATCAGAGTATGTCGAGTCGGTCCTGGAGGATCGCGATGAGGTAGTTCACTACGCCGCGAATGTAGGAAGCGGCAACCCGAGGATATACTACAACATGTTCTCCCCGAGCAATCGCCCTCACTTTGCACAGGTCTTCGTTCAGCTCGATGACATCGGGAGTGACCGGATGGCGGTTCTGTTAGACGAACTGCGAAGTGAGTTCGAGAGGTATCCGGGTGCGAGGATAGAGGTAAAGGAATTCGAGCAGGGACCGCCTGTCGAGGCCCCTGTTGCAATCAGGGTCATAGGTGACAACATGAAAACGCTGAAGACCCTGGCTCTGGATGTCGAGAATATAATCAGATCCTCCGAAGGGACGGTCAACATCTACAATCCCCTCGGAACCTCGAAGACCGACCTTCACATCAATATCAACAGGGAGAAGGCGGCGATACTCGGTGTGCCGCTGGTAGACATCGACAGGACCGTAAGGGCGGCAATATCAGGACTTCCCGTGTCGAAGTACCGGGACGCCGAAGGAAGCGAATACGATATCGTCGTCAGGCTGCCTATAGATACGAGACCAGGTTCGGGGGATCTCGACAGGATCCACGTCGCCTCGATGCTCGGAAGGCAGATCCCGATAAGACAGCTCGCAAACGTCGAGTTCAAGGCGGCCCCTGTAAAGATGAGTCATCATAATCTCGAACGTAACGTGATGGTGACCGCCGACGTTGCCCGGGGTTACTCCATCGACAGAGTGACCAGGGACGTGGTACAGAAGCTCGATGGATACTCCTGGCCCTCCGGGTACAGGTACTATGTCGGGGGAGAAGCGGAGAGCCGGCAGGCAAGCTTCTCAGGGATATTCAAGGCGATAGTGATCACGATCATCTCTATATTCGCCGTGCTCGTCCTGCAGTTCAGGTCGTACCGGCAGCCGTTTATCGTGTTCGCGGCGATCCCGCTCGCGTTCATCGGCTCGATACTGGCACTGCTCGTGACTGGCTACTCGTTTTCCTTCACCGCGTCAATAGGACTGACGAGCCTGATGGGTATAGTGATCAACAACTCGATCAT
>DAOVNN010000154.1 GCA_030630165.1 Candidatus Krumholzibacteriota bacterium | reverse complement strand
GTATTCTATCTCCGTCGCCGGATTGAATGGATTGGGATGATTCGACAGGGTCAGCGGAGCGGACGGGACATCCATCGATTCAGTCTCAAACAGGATACGCTCGCCTTCCCGGTCCTCGACCAGGATCCTGTACGCATAGCTGCTGCCAGGCTCGACATCATCGTCGACGAACAGATATTCTTTGCCTTCGAGCTCTTCGGGGCCGGCAGGAAGACTGGCAAAATCAGCGCCGTCCCTCGTTCGTTCCACTGAAAAGACAGTTCCCTCTTCCCTCATGGAAAGCGACCAGCGGACCACAACGCGGCCGTCCTCGAATCCTGCCGAGAAGCTCTCGAGGAGAGTGGCGACAGGGATCAGCCGCTCGATAGATACATACCTCAACCCCCCGCAGCTGCAGCATTCCGATCCGAATCCGTCGATGCAGAACGAGTAATTCTTCGATGGATCCAGGGGAGCTTCAAACGTTAATACGGCCACGACGCTGTCGCAGACGTTGCAATAGGGACAGTTGAAAGAATCGAAGTCCGCCTCGACGACTTCAAGCGTTTCCGGATACTCGAAGTTGAGCCTTTCCACGACCCGGAAATGAGCATAATCCTCCCCGCAGTCTATCTCTACCGGCATGCCTCTGAAGACCACACGGATCCTGTCCGGCTCTATCTGATGGCATCTGCTCGGTCTGGGTGCTCCTCCGCACAAGCATGCATAGGTATTAAAGGCGAGGTAATCATACGCCCCGCGCGCCCCTGTCTGGCCGGCGCAGGTCACGTCGGAGAAGTCGCCGCCCGTCGTCTCTACAAGCTGGATGTAGCATTCGTCCAGCTCCAGGTTGAACAAGTTGATGCGGCATACGAGGAAAGGCTCGGTCCTGCAGGGATCTACCCCTATCATGACTCCATCACCGGCGGGATCTCCGATCCATGTGATCCCCGGACCATACTCGGTGGACAGGTGGATGATGCTGCCCGGGCACCCCACGATCCTGAACGATGCCCCCTGCACTCCTCCTGGTCCCGGAGTGATCCATACCCAGCCTGAAAACAAGTCCTGGTTGTCGGTCCAGAATTCGTTCCCGCACCGATAGGCGGAGCCGCTGTTAAGGTGAATATATGAATCGCAGATGCCCTGCACGGGAAGCATAAGAATTGAAAAGAATAATAGTACAGTCGCAGCGGTTAGAAATCGGGATTCCATGATGTCCCCCTTTTCTGGAAGTCTATCACAGAATGGGAAGATTATCAATTTGAATACCAAGAACGACAGGCTCCAGACAAGAACCGTTCCAAGCGGAAAATCCCCTGCTTGACCGGCGCCGGCGGGTGCGATAACCTCCACCTCGCACCATCGTTACGCTATCGTTGGATATACGGTGTGCGGCAATATCGGTAATACAGCGATAAACGAAAAGGAGATTACAATGCAGTGGGGACTTAAAAACAGGCTGTCGAGGATATTCAACCCGGAAACGGGACGGACCGTGATGCTGGCCGTCGACCACGGCTACTTCCTCGGGCCCACGAGAAAACTCGAGGATCCGCGCGCGACGATAACGCCGCTGCTTCCCTATGCCGACGCGCTGATGCTCACAAGAGGCATCCTCCGCAACTGCGTCGATCCCGAGGGCGCCATACCGACAGTGCTGAGGGTATCGGGCGGCGCCAGCATAATCGGGCCGTCGCTCGCCGCCGAGGGGCTGACCACATCGTTCGAGGAAGCGATAAGGCTCAACGTCTCGGCCGTGACGATGTCTATATTCGTCGGCACCGAGCACGAGCGCGAGACTCTGCTGAACCTGTCCAAGCTTGTCGACAAGGGCGAGAAGTACGGCATCCCGGTGCTGGCCGTAACAGCCGTCGGCAAGGAACTCGAGAAGAGGGACGCGAGGTTCCTCTCCCTCTGCTGCCGCATCGCCGCTGAACTCGGCTCGCATTACGTGAAGACATACTACTGCGACGATTTCGAGAAGGTCGTCGAGAGCTGCCCCGTGCCGATCGTAATAGCGGGCGGCCCCCAGCTCGACACCTTCAAGGATACGCTCCAGCTCGCGCACGACGCGATCTCGAAGGGGGCGCGCGGCGTAGACATGGGACGCAACATCTGGCAGTCCGACCATCCCGTCGCGGCATTGCGAGCGGTGCGCGGAGTGGTCCAGGAGAATATGAAGGTCAACGAGGCCTTCGAGCTCTTCGAGAGTCTCTCCAAAGGCTAGACCGGACGCGACTATCGATATGAAAGCTGCCGTCTACTATAACAACAACGACATCCGCATCGAAGAGATGCCCGTGCCGGATATCGGCCCCGGCGAGATCCTCGTCCGCATAGAGTCGAGCGGCATCTGCGGCAGCGACGTGATGGAATGGTACCGGATCAAAAAGGCCCCGCTCGTGCTGGGCCATGAGATCGCGGGCACGGTGGAGAGAGTCGGAGCCGATGTAGACAGCTTCTCACCCGGCGACAGGGTATCGGTCGCTCACCACGTTCCGTGCGAGGAGTGCCGTTACTGCCTCAAGGGCCAGTATTCACTCTGCGACATGCTGCGTACGACGAATTTCGATCCGGGCGGATTTGCTGAATTCATACGCGTACCGGAGATCAATGTCGAGAAGGGAACGTTTCTGATCCCCGACGGCCTCTCCTTCGATGCCGCCGCGTTCATCGAGCCGCTCGCATGCGTTGTGCGGGGAATGAACTCAGCGGGTTTCAGGGAGGGCGACGATGTCCTCGTCCTCGGCAGCGGTATCTCGGGGCTCCTCTTCATCAAGCTGCTCAGGGCGAAAGGCGCGGGAAGGATAGTCGCCACCGACATCGATCCGGCAAGACTCGATGCGGCAAGGCGTATGGGAGCCGATGAGGCCCTCGACGCTGCAGAGGCTACTCCGGACAGGCTTGCAAAGCTTAATGACGGACGACTCTTCGACCTGGCCGTAACATGCGCCGGTGTCGAGCCTGTCGTCCTGCAGGCCCTCCGTTCGGTCGATCGCGGTGGAACGGTCCTGCTCTTCGCGCCGCTCGCCCCGGGAGTGGAGATCACGATGCCCTTCTTCGACCTCTGGCGAGATCAGATAACGATCGTATCGACATACGCCGGACCGCCTGCCGACTCGCGCGAAGCGATGGAGCTGCTCGCCTCGGGAAAGATCGACATCGATGATATGATCACCCATCACCTTCCCCTCGACCAGACGGCCGAGGGATTCAGGCTCGTCGCGGAAGGCTCCGAATCGATAAAGGTGATAATCAGGCCCCTGGAGTAGATCAGTTCGTGATTCCACAGGAAAAGTGAGTATTTACGCAGTCCCGGCGCCGGGAGTGGTATTACAGAAAGTGTAAGAGAATTTACCATCACCGGTGATGGTAAAAAACCATACACCTGAAATGGATCCGCTACCGTGAATATCCCCCGCCCCCGAAGTGTATCTCTATACGAAGGCGGAACGGGACGCGGGCGGCGAGACAGCACCTACCGAAACAAACCCGGCCGTGTCCCGTATACAAAAAGGTGGGACCCGACCCGTACTCTTTCAACCCGGCATGGCGGGTGTGCGGTGAGGAAGTGTTGCGGGGCGGCACAACCATGACCTGTGGAGCCGCCCCGGTTTTTTTCTGGATCCTGAAAGGGATGGTAGGAACGATGATCGGTTTTCTGCTCTGGTGCATACTGTTTGTGCTCTGCTGGCCGCTGGCGCTGGTGATCGCCGTACTGATACCACTCGTATGGCTGATCGTGCTGCCGTTCAGGGTAGCGTTCGCCGTTGTCGGATGGATGTTGTCCCTTGTATTCGGGATATTGAGCTTCCCGTTCAGGCTTATGGCGAAGTGCTGACAGCCGGGAACTCAAGGATCATGCAGTAGGCCTGTTCGAATGCGTTGACCACGGGTACCTTCCTGTGATCGAGCTTTAGAACGCGGCAGATATTTCTAAGCAGCCTCGGGATGAACCTCATGTGAGCGAGGTGCTCTCCCCTCCACTCAGCGACAAGATCGAATCCGCTCGCCTTCGCGAGTTTCCTCCAGTATGAAGGTTTTCTGATATTGATATGTGTCGGATTGGTATCCGGTATACCGATGAGCGGCACGCTCCGCATCCTGTAGGGAAGTGACAGGTTGGGCGTAGTGACTACGACGATCCCGCCCGGCTTCAGAACGGTCCTGACCATTCTGAAGAAGTCATCCGGCTCCGCAAGGTGCTCGACGACATCGAAACATGTGACGACATCGAATGTCCCGGGCTCGAAGGGCCATTTGTCGTCGGTGATGTCCCCGCTGACTATCTTCGCCGACGTCATCTCAGATGCTATCTCGATCGATTTCGGGAAAGGGTCCATCCCGTGCAGGTCGCGCAGCCCGAACTCCTTCTCGAGCATCGACAGGAAGAATCCGTACCCCACACCCACATCGAGAAGACGTACCTCCCGAAACGATTCCCCGAATCTCTCAGCAAGGAATTCGATCTTCGGGAGGTACTTCTCTCTCTGGTACCTCCTGCCCTCTTCCGACCGGAGCGTCTCGAGGGAATGGACGTATGTCACGTTATCGGGATCTCTCTCTAACATCCGGTCCTTATCAGAATCCACCACTGACGGCTATCCCTTAACTCTCTTTGAGTACTGGTACATGAAGACGGCGAGCGCCGCGATCATGATGATGCCGACGATCTCACTCGCCGATTCCCCGTAGGAGACCGAAATGAACTTGTACCAGCCTGTTGCGGCAATGACCGCCGCGACGACGCCGGCTATCGAGCCGCCGGCGATAAACCCGGAAGCTACGAGGATACCCCGTTCCTTGCGTTCCTTGACGACACCGGCGTCCCTGCTGCTCCTGCTGACGAACCATGCTATCACGCCGCCGAGCAGGACCGCGGTGTTGAGCTGGATCGGCAGGTACATGCCGAGCGCGAAGGCGAGGGCCGGTACGCCGGCCATCCAGAGGATCACCGAGATTATCACTCCGAACGAGAAGAGTATCCACTGCACGCCCGCCTCGGGTCCCATCAGGCCGAAGATGATCTCCTTCATCGCAGATGCCTGGGGCGCCGGCATCTCCATCGAACCGAGTGTATAGGTATTTGCGAGCAGCATCATGACCAGGGCGCAGAAGACGGCCGAGACGAAGACACCGAGAAACTTGTACATCTGCTGGTTCTTCGGCGTGGCCCCTATCCATCGGCCTATCTTGAGGTCGGTCGCAAAGGCTCCCGCTGTAGCAAGAGCTGTACAGACAACCCCGCCGACTATCAGAGCAATGAACATCCCCGGCTTCCCGGATAATCCGAGACGGGTGAGTATCACGCTCGTTATGATCAACGTCGTCAGTGTCATTCCCGAAACGGGGTTCGTGCCGATCAGGCCGATCGCCCGCGCGGCGACCAGTGTGAAGAGGAACGAGATGCCCAGCGCCAGAAGGACTCCGACCGTCGCGACAAGGCTGGTCGCCACTCCCCCGCGGAAGAAGAGCCAGAGACAGAGGGCGATCGCAGCGACGCCGATCAGAACGTCACGCATGTGGATGTCGCGCTCCGTCCTCACGTCATCATGTTCCTCATGCCTCGAGGCGGCGATTCCCTTGATACCCAGGGCAAAGGACTTTCCGATCGACGGGATAGACTTGATGATCCCCATCAGCCCGGCTCCGGCGATACCGCCGATGCCGATCAGCCGCACGTAGTTGACGAATATATCGTCAACCGACATCTGCGAGATCGGGACATCGCCCGGCGGTATTATCATATCAAGACCGCCGCCGACAAATTTTACAAGCGGTATGAGGACAAGAAAGGACAGGAAGCTTCCCGCCGCGATGATCGAGGCATACTTGATTCCTACGATGTAGCCGAGACCGATGATGGCTGAGAGCCCATCGATGCGAAAGGCCATCGAGAACTTGTTCTCTATCCATCTCCCCACTCCGACGGAGTGGAAGGTGATCACTTCTTTCCACAGAGTAAAGGAAAGGATGCAGAGGTCGAAAATGAACGCAACGAGCGCGGCCCAGGCGAGTGTCTTCGCCTGCTGACCGGCGCTCTCGCCGGCCACGAGGATCTCCGTAGTAGCCATTGCCTCGGGGAAGGGGAGCTTGCCGTGCTCCTTGACCATAAGGTAATCGCGAAGCGGGATAAGAAAGAGGACCCCGAGACAGCCGCCGAAAAAGGCGGTCAGGAATATGTGCCAGAAGGTCACTTCGATGTCGAGCATGTAGAGGGCCGGTATGGTGAATACCGCCCCTGCCACCACCGCGCTCGACGCGGCGCCGATAGACTGGATGATCACATTCTCGAGGATCGTGCTCCTGCGGGCAAAGATGTTCGCTATCCCGATGGCAATGATGGCGATCGGTATTGCCGCCTCCATTCCCTGCCCCGTCTTCAGGGCCAGATAGGCCGAGGCCAGCGAGAACAACATCGCCATGATCACACCGATCACCACCGACCTCATCGTGATCTCGAATGGTGATTCACTCGCCGGGACTATCGGATGAAAGGTCTCGCCTTCCTTCAGCTCCCTGTAAGCTTCGGGCGGAAGTCTCGTCGGCTGGTCTGACATAATCCACCTTTCTTGCCAGTTAATATAATAACAACGGTTTACATCTTTGGACCGTTCCAGTATAATCCCGGCGATTCTAACATTCTGCCACGAAGCGGGCAATCCAAATTCATGATGCGCCGGACGCGGCGCGAGAGGAGTAATTCCATGAATCGGTTTGTAACTGCTCTACTCGTACTGATTTTTATTTCAATCTCCACATCCCATGTTCTGGCCGACTGGTCCCCGAACGGCAATCCGTTATGCCAGGCATCCGGCGACCAGATGTATCAGAAGATCATATCCGACGGATCAGGCGGGGGAATCGTCGTATGGGAGGATCCAAGAGATGCAAATAGCGTATTTACCCAGAGATTTTCAGCTGACGGATTGATGCTCTGGCAATTTGACGGCATCCGCGTCAGCACGAATTATTCAAGTCAGATACGGCCGGTGATCG
>DAOVNN010000225.1 GCA_030630165.1 Candidatus Krumholzibacteriota bacterium | reverse complement strand
TCGAGGATCCTGTACGCGAGGTGATCGCGGTTGTGGAAATCGTAGAGCAGCCAGCCGTCGATTCCCTTGTCCTTCAGAGCATCCTGTATCGCCTTGATATCCATATCGCGAGCCTCCAATAAACTTTGGCCCAGACCGGGCCGGTGAGTCGTTATCTCGAACTGCAAACGCTATCACGAGCGAATGCCGCTGTCAAGAATGCGCTCCATCGTCTATAATAAAACCATGAAAGGTGAACGCTCATGACCCCGGTGATAGAAGACAGGCTGCTCGACCTTCTCGCCTGCCCCCGCTGCGGCGGCGAGCTGGGCCCCGGCGAGCACTCCCTGACCTGCTTTTCGTGCGGAACCTCGTTCGAGGTGCGCGGCGGTATCCCTGTGCTGATGCCGGAG
This sequence comes from Candidatus Krumholzibacteriota bacterium, assembly GCA_030630165.1. Taxonomy (GTDB): domain Bacteria; phylum Krumholzibacteriota; class Krumholzibacteriia; order Krumholzibacteriales; family Krumholzibacteriaceae; genus JAUWCL01. The sequence continues at coordinate 4,772 of DAOVNN010000225.1, read as the reverse complement.
GGAATCGATCTCGAGCATCTCGCCGAGGAGGAGAAACTCGGTGAGATAATGACCGGTGAGCCGGCTTCGGAGAAAGACGCCGTCTCCGAGGAGCAGTGGAAACTCTCCAAGAGAGAGTACTGGGATTTCGTGCGGGAGAGGATCAGTGCAGGAAAGACAATCGTAAACATCGGGTGCGGCGTCGACACCTCCTTCCTCGAACTGGCCGAAGGTAATACCCTCATCGCATTCGACCTGATGCGCTCGCTTCTCGAGAAGCTGCGCGACGATCACGGATCGAGGTTCAATGTCACCGGCGCGGTGCAGTCGCTCCCTTTCCGAGATGATGCCTTCGACGCGATCTGCTGCATCGACCTGATACATCATGAGCCGGACAGGCTCACGGCGATATTCGGCTCGTTCGCGAGGATCCTCGCTCCCGGGGGGATTCTCTTTCTCGAGGACATCAACGCCTGGGGTCTGACGCAGTTCTGGAAGTCGAAGATGATGCCGAGACGGCTGCACGGCGCTCTGCGCGAGGGATGGCACAGGATGAAGGGATCGAGGCACAGGCCGGCGCCCTACGAATTCCCCACCGATGTCTTCGGATCAATGCGGATGCTGGAGAAAACGGGATTCACCGACATAGAGGCTGTCCCCCTGAAGTCGTACCCCAACACAGGCAGGACCGGCCTGTCGCTCTACGGGAAGCTCTCATCGAGCGACCGGGTCCAGCGCTACCACAACTTCCACTACATGATAACCGCTAAAAAGCCCGAGTCCACTTGATCTCCTCGGGAGATTCGCCTTGCCCAGACTCTTCTCAACAGTTATTTTCCACTGAGGGGTCGCGCTATATTGAAATTCCCATCAGTCACCGACCGCTCACGCTCTCTGTCTCCATTCCGCCGATACCGGGAAGGAGAGATTGAAATGGGATTCGAGCGCTTTTCCGGAATTCCGGGACGGAGGGCCCGCGCCGCCGTGCTGGATGTGTTTTCTTCAAGATTTATTTTTATTCCCCTGTTCATCTTATTCGCAGCCGCGTGCCTCGTTATCACGGGCTGCACGGACGAGGAGGTCGCAGCGCCGCAGGAAAGAGACGACTGGGCGGACGGCACGTCTCCATCTTTCGTCAAGTCTTCGCCTCACGACAAATCTCCACCTTATGTCAAGATATGGGAGCCGATCCTCGGTCATGGCATGTTTGTAGGGACTGACTATTGGCCATTGCCCGCAGTGCTGGTCCTTCCAGGGGTCGAGTTCTCGTTCCGCTGGAATGCCGATCTCTCGGCTCCATATTATCCCGGTCCAATCCTGTTCCGGCACGGCTGGGATATCGAGAACCTCGAAGACAACAGAGAATGGTCATGCCAGTGGAATCCGCATATCAGGACTTCTGCTCCCAGGTCGTTCGATTCCGGCGTCCATGTCTTTCATGTCGAAGCGAGAGGTGTCGCGAGAAAGATCACCAGGGTGCGCGTGGAACTCGAGGTGATCCCTTTCACCCAGGAACGGGACCTGCTCTGGATAGACGATTGGCGGTTAGGGGGCTACATACCTAATCTCATGCTTCCCAGCGAGACAGAGCACGACGAGTTCTGGACGTCCATCTGCTCGAGGGCCCCGGGATTCGATCCGGCAATAGACATATTCGAGGCCGATATATATAACAGGGATTCTGAGATCCCGCTGTCGGTCCTGGCGGATTACAGGAACGTCGTCTGGACTTACAGTAGTTCGGAGTACTCCTGCTGGAAGCATACCATCAGGTTCGATCCGGCCCCAGCGTACTATAGCAACATGTTCAGATCGAACAACTTGAGGATGTTTCTCGCGGCGGGAGGAAGCGCCCTTACCTGCGGCAGGGCCGATGTGTTCGGGGGGCTCGGCGAGACATTCCCGCAAAGGCCCTTGTACCCCGCTTCCGTGATAGATGACCTCACAAGTTACGATTATGATCCGGCGTACGCAGAAAACTCTCTGGCACACGATGATTATTATGTGACCGTGATAGACAAGGTGGTCGGCCAATTCAGGACCGGACTCGATATGCCTGAGGGTACCAACCGCAGCCTCGAACGGGACGCTCTGCGCTTGGCTGTGGAGACCGGCAACTCGTCCGGCCTGGATTTTCCTGATACTCTAACGCTCGACGAGATCGTCACCTGCCCCTGGTGCTTTTTCAATCCGCAGGTACGGGGATTCATGTACGTCGAGGCCTACGATCCGGCATATTACATGGACCATATAGGTGCGAGCTCGCACCCATGCTTCACTCCGATCTACCGGATGAGATCGCGCAATACGCGATCGCCCCTCAACGACGCGGCGATCGCCCTGCGGGGGACGATCGGCGGCGGGCCCGGCTCATGCGAGCCCCATCGGCAGACGCCCTACGAGAGCTTCCATTTCGGGTTCCCGCTGTGGTTCATGGAGCACGAGAAGGTGGAGCAGATAACGGACGAGATCTTCCGCTCGTGGGATATCAGGTAGCAGGTCGTTTCGCTAACGTTCGCAGACTCCATTCCGCCGATACCGGAAGGAGAGACCGACATGAGAACCGAGCGCTTTTCCGGAATTCCGGGACGGAAGGCCCGTGCCGCCGTCCTGGATAACATTTCCCCGAAGTACATTGTTCTTCCCCTGTTCATCATCTTCGCAGCCGCATGCCTCCTGCTCGCCGGATGCACCGATGAAGATGTGATCAAGCCCGGTAACGGAGACGATGACGATCCGGACGACCCCATCTGCCCGATCAACACTCCATGGGTGGAAATAGTCGCGCCGGATGTCGGAGACTCCGAGTACTATCCTCCTAGAATATCATTCAGATGGGAACAGGATCCGGAATACATGATCGCTTATACCCGGCACCTGATCGTCGAGCTTGAGCCGGGTGAGACGGGCACCGACATGCTCAACGAGTATCCCGAACAGTTCGACGATTACTGGGCCGAATGGAAGCAGTGGGATCCGGCTGGCGAAAGCGCTGAAATAGGGCGAGTCAGTCCACTCGAAAACAGGACATATTTCTTCGCCGTCCAGGCAATGGACAGTTGCGGAAGTACCACAGATAGTTTCTCCTGGTACAACACCCGGCAGTTCACTGTGAAAAAGATCTATCCGCTCATGACACTCAAGGAACCCGTGCTCGGAATAGAGACCTTCTCCGGAATGGAATATCTGCCTCAGGCTGCTATTATTCTCCCCCGGGTCATCCTGAATTTCAGCTGGTACGCCGAACCGACCTTCGCATGGTTCGGCCCTATTGAATACAGGTACGGCTGGGATATACAGAATCTCGATGACGACGAACAGTGGATGATTTCATGGAGTTATCTGGCAACGAAGGAATTCAGACCGGGAAGCGTAAATTTAAACGCGGGTGTTCATGTTTTTTATATTGAGGCGAGGGATAAATCGGGCACGATCACGAGGGCACGGATCGAGATCGAGGTCATCGAATTCACAAGGGAGCGTGATCTGCTGTGGATAGATGACATGCTGCTCTATGACACACCCATGCCGATGCGGCATCTTCCGACCGAGACCGAACACGACGAGTTCTGGACGGGAATATGCTCGCTCGCTCCCGGATTCGATCCCGCCAGGGATATATACGAAGCTGATATCCATGACAGGAGAAATCCTGTCCCACTCGAAGTCCTGGCAAAATACAAAAGTGTCATATGGACGAGTGACAGGGCTTCCGAGAATGTATGGAGCTCGACGATAGAGTTCGGTCCATTCGCAAGCATAAATCCATTTCCGGCCCCGAACAACCTGAAGATCTATATGGCCGCAACCGGCAATGTCCTGTCATGCGGGATGGGTGATATGAGTGGGAGCTCCCTCAGCGCCGTATTCCCGGACGACCCCGCGTATCCCGCCTCGGTCATTTATGAGATCGCAGGCTATGAATACGACTTCGATTACGCGAGACTGAACATGGCGCATGATGATTATTACGTGAGTGTTATCGACAAGGTCCTCGCCCCGTTTAAGACCGGCCAGGACCTGCCGGATGGCACGTACAGGAATATTGACCGGGATGCGATGACAATAGCGATCAAGGACTGCTATGCACCTCTTCTCCCCGACACGCTGCGGCTGTGGGATGAGATCACACAGCCCGGTATGTTTTTTGATCCGATGGTGAGAGGGTTCAGTTATGTAGAGGCTTACGACCCCGAGTATTACATGGACTACACGGGCGCGTTCTCACATGATTGTTTTTCCCCCATATACCGGATGAAGAGCAGAAGCACCCTTTCGCCCCTGAATGGCGCAGCCGTCGCATTGTGGACGATGGATCAGGATTGCGAATACGATGAATACACCAATCCCTACTCCATGTACTATCGGGGCAGCGCTCACTTCGGATTACCATTGTGGTTCATCGATCACGGACAGGTGGAGATGATCGCGGAACACCTCTCCCGGAAGTGGGGAATAGACTAGAGATAAACACGACTGCACCGCTGTTTGAAGATCATTCCGATGCCTGCCGGTCTCAACCGGCGGGCATCTCTTTCCACATCGCCCAGATCTCGTCGAGGGCACGCTTTTTCTCGCGGAGCATCATGTCCTTCGAGTGGCAGTGAATCGTGCCGGCCGCGGCGCCTGCGTGGCCGTCGCCGATATCGAGCGAGCGCATGATCTCGCCCATGTCCTTGCCATGATCACGGCCCGTCATGTTCATCGACAGCGATATCGTGATGCTCAGATCGTTCGTTTTCGTCCCGCGGCGAAAGAGCGAGTTTATCGTCATCGCGCCGAGGGCGTCGGGA
>DAOVNN010000043.1 GCA_030630165.1 Candidatus Krumholzibacteriota bacterium | reverse complement strand
CGATGCGCTCGAGCGCCAGGCGGAACGGCACCGGGCTGGGCTTGCGCTCGCCGGTGTCCTCGAAGGCGATGACCGTGTCGATCATGTGGTGGAGCCCGAGGTAGCAGAGCCTCATCCAGGCCTCCTGCCTCGGCGCGTCGGAGATCACGGCGAGCCGCAGCCCCTTCTTCAGCAGGGTCAGCAGCGTGCGGTTGACGTGCGGGTAGAGGACGAGCGCCGCCTCTCTGGCCTTCCTGTACCCGACTATCCCCGCCGCGAGGATTCGGTAGTCGACGTGGTCTATCAGGTCGACGAGGAGCTTGTTGAAGACCTTCTGGTACTCGATCCCCTCCTCATCGTAGATCCTGTAGATCTCCTTTTTTATCTTTTCCTCGGGAAAATCGAGCCCGGCGTCGATCATCGACCTGACCGCTGCGATTATCGATTCGTCCTTCATCCTCATGAAGTCAGTCAGGGTGTTGTCGAGATCGAAGATGATGAGCTTTATCATGGCGCCCTTTCCGCTTGCCGGGCCGAACGGCCGGCTATATAGTCAATCCCCGTGGAAGAACAGAAAGAAGAATTAGATCCGGGCCTCTTCGGCAGGATGAACAACTGGTTCCTGCTGATCTACGCCTTCGCCTGTTTCCTGATGGCCTCGTCCCTTATCGGAATCCTCTATCTCAACGGGAATGTCGTCCTCTCGGTGATCCTGCCCGGGATATTCGGTTATATCATTCCCCTGGCAATCATTACCAGACGGTACGGCCTGAGCTTCACCAGCGAATTCAGGCTGCTGCTCCCCGACGCCACGACCTCGGTCCTCGTGATCCTTATCGCTGCGGCTGCCATCTACCCCGTCGATGCTCTTTCATGGCTGTTTCGGCGGGGGCGGCAGGTGGATTCCGATTATATCAATATTCTTCTCGCGTTCAAGCCCAAAGGGGGGTGGCACTTCATCGGAATGGCCGTCGGACTTGGTCTGATCACGCCCCTCGGCGAGGAGCTCCTCTACCGCGGGACGGTTCAGAGCATCTTCCACAGGAACATGACGGCAACAGCCGCCATAATCATCTCGGCCCTCGTCTTCGCCTTCTCCCACGGTGTGGTCTATCTCATCCCCGGGGTGACGCTTCTCGGGATCATCCTTGCTTATGTCTTCTACAAGACCGGCTCACTGACCTACACCGTGATCATCCACGCGATCTTCAACCTCTTCTCCCTCTACAGACTCAACAACCTCAGCGAGGATACGATACGAGACTTCGAATGGTCCCCGCCCAACGCCGGCTGGCTCGTCGCCTCGGCTGTCATGCTGCTCGCGGTGCTCGTAGTGTTCAACCGGCATACCGCGCACCGGACATAAAAATAGAGGGAGGACATCAAGCCCCCCCTCTGTAGTCATTAACCTTTTATATCAGGTTCACTTGGACGAATGGCCCATACTCTTTCCGAAGCTGAGCTCTCCGTTGTCGATCCTGATATTGAACCCGCAATCCGGGTTATTGCATACCCAGGCCTTGTAGCGGATCGGCGCACCATCCCTTCCATAATCTGAAAGGGGCAGAAGAACGCCCTTTTTACACTTCAGGCACTCAGTAAATACTTCAGGCATGTTCCCCATCCGGCATCCCCTCACAACCGGACTTTCACCTCCATCTCCGCGTTAATCACCACCGTAACACGACATCCCTACCTTTGTGGGACATATCTTTAAGATTTTCTGATATGCTGTCAAGGAAAATTGAACCGTCTTACCACCCTCCCCGGCTGAGGTACAGCGATGAAGGGACCTCGTTTTCTGCTCGACGGGATGCTCGGAAGGCTCTGCAGAAAGATGCGGATGCTCGGGCTCGACTGCGAACTCGCCCATTCGGGACGCAGCCCCTGGCTCCTCACCGACGCGGAAAAGAACGGACGGACGGCCGTTACGACCGCCACCCGCGCCGTCGACCGGTGCGGTCCGCCGCCGGTGATACTGCGCCGCTCGGGCGCGGCGGAGATGATCGCCGAGCTCTTCTCCGTACTCGGCGCGGACCCGGAGTTCGCCCCGTTCACCCTCTGCCTCGAATGCAACGCTCCCCTCGCCGTAATAGCCCGGGAAGAGGTATCGGAACGTGTTCCAGCACGTATATCCCGCGATTTCAAGGAGTTTCACGAGTGCCCGGAGTGCGGGCGAATCTACTGGAAAGGCTCCCACTACGAAGCGATGGAGCGGCAGGTCGAACAGATCATGAAGCGCCTGCAGGAGAATAGTTAAATGACCTTACGGTTCGAACAGCAGATCGTCGAGCGACCTCTTCGGTACGTGATGGACACCGTCGGTTGACCGCCAGTATTTGATATCGTCATCCTTTACATCCTCCAGAACCACTTCCTCGGCCGGATAGCCGATTGCCAGGACGCAGAGTATCTCGTACCTCACCGGGATCCCGAGGACGACGCGCAGCCCCTTGCGGTCGACCGAGCCTATGATGCATCCGGCCAGTCCCATCGACGCGACCCCGAGCATTATCGTCTGCGCCGCGATGCCGTGGTCCGTACCGAAGGTCTCGGTGATCTCCCTGTCTCCGAGGATCACGATATAGGCAACCGGCCTCTCTCCCTCCTCCGGCCCGTCCCAGTCCTTGATATACCCCGCCCAGCGCAGGTGCGGGAATATCATCCGGTTTCTCGCAGGCTCCGACGAGAGCATGAACTTCAGCGGCTGCCTGTTCCCGCCCGACGGGGCATGCCTCGCGAGGTCGACCAGTTCTATGAGTCTCTCGCGGCTCACATGCACGTCCTCCCTGAACCTGCGGACGCTCCTGCTCTCTACGATCAGCGTGTAGAGCATGTCGGGCGAGAAGGGCGCCAGGCTCTTCTCGAAGCAGATGTATTCGCCGTCCTTTTTCGGCAGGTAGATTATCGCGCGCCTCCTGTATCCCAGGCACTCGTAGAACCTGACCGCAGCCGTGTTGAGGCCGTAAGTGTCGAGCCGGACAGCCTTGCGGCCGTTGCGGAAGGCCATCTCCTCCGCGAACACCATCATCCTGCCCGCTATACCTTCGCGCCGCCTCGCAGGATCGACGGCAAGACGGTGCACGCAGATATAGAGCCCGCCGTATTTCCAGTCGATCCCGTCGTACGGCTCGGGTTGGGTGTCGTCGACGGTCATCGCGGCGACGAGCGTCCCGTCCTCGCGGTAGATCCAGAGGGCTTCCCGCTCGATATCCCCGCGGACCACGTCGAGGTCGGGATAAAATTCGGGCCACTGCTCCATCTCCGTCCCCTCCATCGCCTCACGGCAGGCGACTATAAGCGAGAACACCTCCCTGGCATCTGTCTCAACTGCTTTTACGGGACGGAATTCCATCAGGTCTTCTGCTCCTTCTTTCTCGCCGCGGGGAAGAGGATGTTGTTGAGGATAAGCCTGTATCCGGGCGAGTTGGGATAGAGGTCGAGGTCTGTCGGAGGGTCGCCGACGAAGTGCTGGTAATCCTCGGGATCGTGGCCCCCGAAGAAGGTGAACGTCCCCTTCCCGAGATTGCCGTGTATGTAACGGACCTCGTTGCTCCCCTTGACCTCTCCCATCACGAGGACCTTCTTTTTGAGCAGGTTCTTCCTGAACGAGGTCGTCTGCCCCATGAACCCCTCTACCACCGAGACGTGGTTCTGCACGAGCATCGTCGGCACCGGGTCGTGCTTCGCGGAGAACTCGAAGAGGGTGAACCAGTCGTTCCCCTCCCCCCTCGCGGCGGCCGCCATCGTCATGTCGATATCCGAGAATTCGTATACCATCGGGTTCATCTCGAGGACAAAGCCCTCAAAGGCAAAACACCTCGAGTAGTCGAGCTTGTCCTGGCAGCCCGGCGTCGTCCCGTCGTGGTCGAACTGCCGCGGAGCGATGTCGATACCCCGCGCCGCAAGCGCGAGCTCGACAGTGTCGCACGCCGAGCACATCGCGAAGAGGAATCCCCCGCTCCGGACATACTCGCGGATCATCTCGGCGACTGCTTTCTTCTCCTCGGAGACCTTGTCATAGCCGAGCGCCTCGGCGATCTCCTCGAAGAGGATCTGCTGCCTGATATACCATTCGGCAGCGCGGTAACCGCGATAGAACTTCCCGTACTGACCGGTGAAATCCTCGTGGTGGAGATGGAGCCAGTCGTAGAGCTGAAGACTCCCGGCGAGGACCTCGCGATCGTAGACCTTCTTGTACGGAATGCCGGCATACTCGAGTGCCATCATCACCGCGTCATCCCAGGGCTGCTTGTTCGGCGGCGCGTATACCGCTATCTCAGGCGCCTTCTCGAGGAGGACGACCTCCATGTTGGAAATGTCGATCTCCCGGAGTATCGCCGCGATATCCGATCCGCTGACACGCTCCATCCTCACGCCCCGCGCCTGCGCCTCCATCGTCAACCCCGCTGTCTCGGGCATGAGAAACGAGCCGCCCCGGTAGTTGAGCAGCCACCGGACATTGCCGCCCCTGCCCAGGACGTACCAGGCGAGGCCGTATGCCTTGAGGTGGTTGGACTGCGAAAGGTCCATCGGCACGAGGAAGTCGGCAAGCGCCGCCGCAGGCACAGCTGCCATGATGACGACAGCAATGATCACGGCCCTGAATGTTCTCATGTCTCCTCTTCGTTCCCTGAGATGCTCTTTCTCAGCCTCATGTATCTGCTCCGCACCCTCGTCGCCCAGGGATCCTCCCCGTAACGCTCGAGGAAGAGGGCGTACCACCGCACCGACTCATCCGGGTCATCGCACTCGTGGATGCCGGCAAGTGTCTCCACCGCCCGCGGCGCCGCCCTGCTCAGCGGATAGGTCTCCGCAATCTTCACGAGCATCGCGACCGCCTCGGCGCGCCTCCCCGCCTGCTCGAGGAGCAGAGCGCTCTCGTAGAACGCCTCGGGCGCCAGCACCGATCCGGGGAACCGCCCGGCCGCTGCCGCCAGCGAATCCGCCGCCTCGCCGTACCTGCCGCTTCCGTCGGACGACATCGCCGAAGCGAACGAGCTGAGCACCACCGGGTCCTCATCCTCCGCCCTGCGTACGAGGACCGCTATCGCGAGGGCGTCATTCGCCCACTTGCTCCACGGAGCCTCGGCGGCGACCTCGGAGAGGACCGTTGCCGCCTCGTCGAACTCACCGCGATAGAACAGTACCATACCTTTGCCGTACTTGCCCGACGCCGCCAGCGATGAGTCGGGCGATGCGGCGAGCGCCTCGAACCTCTTTGTCGCGTCGTCCCAGCGCCCCGACAGGACCAGGGCTTCGAGCCGTATCGCCGAAGCCTCGCGTGCCATGTTCGGATGACGCCACTGCCCCGAATCGACTGCCCGTATCGCCGCGTCGGGATCGCGCAGAAGCTCGAGGGATACCCTCGCCTTGAGCAGCAGGGCCTTCTCGGCATAGGGCCTTCCGCGCTTGTGCTTTATCGTGCTGTCCGCCATCGCGATGGCCAGCGCGGCGGACTCGCCCTCACCCGGGCCGCCGCGGCGCGCCGCGAGCTCTGCATGCTGCGCTCCTTCGAGAAGGATCCGCGGTACCCTCGGCGATTCGGGGTATTTGCCGGCAAAGAGTGAGGATGACTGTTTCAGGTAGCTCTCGAAGGCCGGATCCCCCGCCTTCGATCCCAGTGTATATAGATAGAGTACGAATGCGTACAGATCCCTCTCCGGCACCTTGTCGGAACGGGCACGGAGCAGGTAATGCGAAGCGGCGCTGAAATCATCGACATCGACGAGCAGGGCGGCATGCAGCGTGTGAAAGAACGGTCCGTTCTTCTTCCCGCCCGTTGCGAACGAATCCGCGACGGCGATCAGCTCCGGGGGCCTGCCCGCTTCCCTGAACGAACGTATCGCCCGGGCAGCGCGCCCGAGGTCGGGCAGCTCTTCCATCTCGAAGCCGGGCAGCGCCTCGATGAAGGCCCCGCGGTGGTTCCCCCTCGTCCTCTCCATCCTTACGATCTCCGCCGTGAACCGCGCGTAATGCCTCGGAAACCTGCGCGCCTCCTTCAATGTCGAGATCGCCTGGTCGAACATCCCCGCGTTCCATTCAGCCCTGGAGATCTGCAGATATCTCGATACATCCTTTTCCCTGTCGGTCAGGATCGAATGCCATACCGCAACTGCCTTTTCCCGCTCGCCCTTCTCGAGATACGCCTGACCGAGCATCTCGATGAACTGGTAGTCGGCGGGCCGCTTCAGCCGCGCTCCTTCGAGATGTACGATGGCCTCGTCGAACATCCCCTCGGCCAGATAGCACCTCCCGAGATACAGCATCTCCTCGTACCGGTTGGGATATTTCTCGTTGAACTCCCTGAGCAGACGGATCGCGACGGGGTAATCCGCGCTCGTCATCGCGGCTATCGCCGCGGCACGCAGCGCCCTGGCCGCGCCATCGAGGCTGTTATCCTGCGCGCTGAGCCCGCCTGCAGGACCGAGCGCCAGCGAGAACAGAAGGAGCGCTGATATGAGCCTGCTCATCGCACCTCCCTCGCTTTCCCCGAGAGGGCCCTGAAATAGAGCCTGTTGAGCTCCTCGTACTCGGCCGGCCCCGCATCTCTCATCGCGCGCCTTATCCTGTCAAGGAGGACTTCCCTCTCGTCGGGCGCGTATCTGCGCATGCCGGGATCCACGGCACGCAACTCGCCGCCTGTGCGGCTCTCCCTGCGCCTGCTGTAATCGCGCCTGTTGAGCGATCTCTGCGATTCGAGCAGCCTGCTCAGCACCCGCTCCTCGCGCTCGAGAAGCTCGCTGTTGAGCTCACCGCGCTCGAGCTGCCGGGCGATCTCCTCCATATCCCCGCCGAGGTCACTCAGGTCGCCCAGCATCTGCTGCGACCCTCTGCCCTCCTCGAGCATCTGCTGGAGAAGGTCGTCCATGCTTCGCTGCTCGGCAGCGATCCGCGACATCGCGGCCCGCTGCTCCATCGACCAACCCTGTCCCTGTCCGCCGAGAAGGTCGCGCATGCCATTGTCGATCTGGCTCTGGCCGCCGGAGAGTTTCTGCATCCCCTGCCCGCCGCCGCTCGCCGATGATCCGCTCGACGACGTCGATTCGAGGAGCCTGATCGCCGCGAGGTTGATCCTCTCGGGGGCCAGGCCCGCCGTACGGGCCGCATCCCCCGCCTTCCTCGACTCTATCCGGGCCATCGTCTCCTCCATGGCGGCGATGGCGATGCCGAGCTCGGTGAAGGCGTCCCGCGATATCCTCAGACTCTTCCTCGCTATGGCATAGAGTTCGTCGGTGATAGTCGAGACGGCGTCCCTTATCTCGAGCTGCCCCCCGATCATCGTGCGCACCGGCAGCCTCCCGCCCGATTGAGCGAGCATCGCGGCATACTCCTCCTGGAGCTGCGACATCTCTATCAGCTCCACAACGGCGCGTTCTATCTCCTGATCTACCTGTGCGTCCATCATAGACGACATCGACATCTGGCATTTCCCGAGTTTCGTGTAGAGCGAGAGCATCTTCTTGATCGCCTGGGCCTGGCAGCTCGACGCGCCTTCCATCTGACCCTCGCGGATATCGCCCGCGGCTGATTTCATCAGGGAATCTACGCCCGAAGAGGAGGCCTGCTCGGCCATCTCCTCGAGCCCCGGGGTCCGCGAGCTGTCCGACTGCTCGGAGAACTCCCCCAGGTCTTCCTCGAACTCACTGAACTCGTCCCCGAGCTGCTCCTGATCATCGGCCGTCTCCTCGTCGCCGCCAGCCTCGGTCGAATCGCGCAGCTCCCGCTGCTCGGCGATCATCTCCTCCATCCTGCGCATCATCTCCTCGACCTTCTGTTCGTCGAGGAGCCTCTCGAGGAGCTCTATCGTGCGGTCGAGACTATCCATCAGCTTGTCGGTCGTCATCTCTATATCCTGCATCGCCGCTGCGACCTGGTCCGGATCGGCCTCCTCCATCATCGACCGGAGCTTCTCCATCGCGTCGCGCAGCTCCTCGCTCTCGATCTTCTGGATGAGCGACTGTATCTGCTCTAGCTTCTCTCCGACCTCGGCAGAGGTCATCCGGTTCGCCTCGAGCGACTCGAGCGTCTCGTCGAGCCTGCCGGCAGCTTCATTCAATTTGTCCTGCAGCCGCTTCTGCTGCTCGAGCAGCTCGCCCGCCTCGCTGCGGCGGCTCCAGTCCATCTCGCCCTCGGCGCGTATCTCCTCGGAGAGCTCGGAGATCCGTTTCCTGATCTCCTGTCCATCCTCGAGGATTTCCTCCATGTTCTGCTTCTGCAGGTCCTCCCGGTCTCGCGAATCGGCGTAGAGCTCCGAAAGCGAAGGCGCGCGAAGCGCGCGGGTCTCGGTCCGCGTCACCGACGGCCCCGAAACACCGTTGTTGTCCCTCGCCTCGAGATAGAAGAGGACCCTGTCTCCCGGCATTATCCGCTCGTCGGCGAGCGACCAGTCGAACGGCCCCTCGATCCTGCCAGCGCCCGGCTGCCCGTCGGGGAATATCTCGACCGTCTTCCAGCTCCCGCCTCGACGCTCCAGCATGTAATGGAGGTTGATCCTCGAGAGCCCGTAATCGTCCCAGGCGCGAAGGACGAGCCTGACTCCCTGCGAACGGGGAAGCAGGTCACCGTCGCCGGGCGCCAGTATCTCGATAACCGGCGGCCTGTCAGCAACAGGAACGACCGGCACCCGGAACGGCACCTCGCAGTCGAGGCCGTTATCGCCCGTTACCGTTATGTATGCGGTATCCCGGGCGCTGATCGTAAAACTCCCGGTAAAGCCCGAAGCGGAAGGGACGATCTCTCCGCTCCCACCAGAAGCGAACCTGATCCCAACGGCGCTTACCGGCCTGCTCGTCTCGCCCGTCAGCGTCACCTTCGTACCGACGGGCGCGATTATCCGACCGGTCAGTGTCTCGATAGTCTCACCCGGCACACCGGTATAGGCAGGATGATCGAGCCGTGCCGATATGCGGTTGATGACCGGTTTTCTCTCGACGACGATCCGTGTCTCCGTGGTCCTCTCGTCGCCGCTCGCGTACCTGAACACGATATCCTCGCGAAGATCCGTGAATGTGTATCTGAATCTCTCCAGCTCCGCCTCGCCCTCACCGATGCTTCCCGCCGTGATCTCTTCGGAGCGCCATATATCAGGCACGGTGCTCCACTCGATCTCGACCTGGTCCCGGCGCGATCCGAGCCTCACCGCCGAGACAGTCACATCCTCTCCCGACACCGCGGAGAGCTCGCGCCCCGGCACTACCAGCCCGTTCACCGGATCTGCGCGGAAGGCGTAGAGCGGGTCGGATACATATGTAGCTACAGAAATCGAACCATCTGAATCGAAAAACGCGAACAGAAGCACGACGATCCCCAGCACAAACGCCACAGCAGTCGCCCCCGGCCTTCCCGCCGATACGAGGACCGGCCCGGGATCGATCTCATCGAGTTCCTCTCCCGCTCGACGCACAGTCTCCGATACGAGAAACGGGGAATACGCCTCGAGCCGCTTGCCTCCCCGCGCGAACTCGAGCGCCGACACGAAGAGGCTCCCCCTGCCCGAACTCTCACCGAGCTCGGCAGCAACACGAACCGCCCCGCCGAAAGCAGCCGGGATCCTCAACGCAGCCGCTACAACTGCGATGCCGACGATCAGCCAGAAAACAATAAAGACGATGATCGGAAAGAACCGCCCGCCGCCCGCTACGAGGACCATCAGGTAGAGGACGATCCAGGCTGCGATCACGGGAAGAAGAAGTATCGCCGCCACACCCGCGGCAGCCGTTCGCCTGCGCCGCAAACTGAGCCCGTCGATCTGCTTTCTGAATGAACTGTTATGTGAATCCGCCACCTTGATCAGTCATTCCTCACAGGTGAAATAAAAGCCAGCATCTTCTCTTTACGGACATGGATATTGCTCCCGGATTTCGTGATTAGATCCATCTCCACTAATGCGTTGATATCCCTCTGTATCGTCTTGTCCGTCTTCGATGCATATCCTTCGGCGACCCTGGGAGACAGGTACCTTATCGCAGAGACCGGCACGAGATCGTCAGACTCAGACAAATCGATTACAAGTCTCTTCCTTCGAAGGTCCGCGGCACCGTCCTTGTCTTTAAACACCGAATGAACATGGTTTATCCAATGAACTGTCATCTGTTGGTCTTTGATGACGTTGATCTGCTCCTTGAGCCCGTCGATGAAGCCCCGCAATGCATACTCCAGAAATGAAAAAACATTGTTTTCGGCCTGATGGCTAAGATCGAGCTGTCTGTAGTATTCTGTTCTTGTCTGGTTATAGTGATTGCTCAGCAGGTGACCTGCAATTGTGGGAACTCCCGCGGCAAGAAGCAGATGTAATTCTATGAGCCGTGCGGTCCTGCCGTTTCCATCTCCGAAGGGATGGATCCAGGCCAGGTACAGATGGGCCAGAACGGCCTTAAGTATCCCGAATGCCATTCGATACTCTTGTGGAGCATCAAGCTCTCGGTTGATCCAGCCACACAGCTGAGAAAGAAGGTATTCGCAATCATCCGAAGGGGCGCCTTTGTATGGTCCCACCACTACGACATAATCACGGATCTCGCCCGGCATCACATGCTCAGCCAGCGGCAGGTCTTTCAGAACGAGCTTATTGTATCGCTTGAATGTATCTATGGAGATGTCTGGAGTTTCGGATTCGAGGACATGATTCCCGATCATATTGCATGCTTCGATGATGTTGTCGATTTCCTGCCCCATGTAATCCTTTGAAGCTGGAAGCTCCAGCTTGCCCTCGATCCGCCTCAGAACCTCATCCTCGGTTAATGTATTACCCTCGATCGCCGTTGTTGCAGATACTCCTTTTGCCAGATAGATACTGTACAGGTGCTTTGCGACATCCGGAAGCAGAGGAACCTGCTCGAAATGCCGACATTTGGACTGAGCCTCGCCAAGCATCAGCCAGTGAATATACCTGGCATTATTCAAATCCAGGGTGAAATTTATCCATGGATGTGTCCGCTCATATGTCCGCATAATCGACCGTCCGCATGAATATATA
Source organism: Candidatus Krumholzibacteriota bacterium (assembly GCA_030630165.1). Lineage (GTDB taxonomy): Bacteria > Krumholzibacteriota > Krumholzibacteriia > Krumholzibacteriales > Krumholzibacteriaceae > JAUWCL01. The sequence continues at coordinate 1,613 of DAOVNN010000043.1, read as the reverse complement.
AACAATTATGTTACAGCTTGTTATCCAGCATATGGTAACAATATCACCGAATTTACACTATGTCAAGTACTGCAATATGTCCATAGTGTTGTCCATAGCATTGTCCGTGCCGGCAAGCAGTCAGGATCTCGTATATACGGAATTCATCTCGTCATCGCGTAGTAAAAGACATTTACCGCCATTCATCACAGCCATGTTTCCCAATCAATAGACTTACTATCTACGACTTCCGAGTGTACCTCTCCATCGACAAAGTATATGTGCAGATGTTCCCAGCCGGAGCCGATCCGGGAATCTCCTCTACAGTTACTGCCGAACAGGTACTCTATACCCTCCGGCGCCCACCTGAGATATATATTGCCAGAACAACCGGGCTTATCGGGTTTCCGCGGATTTCCGCGGAAGATTTCTTTAGAGGGGGGTGAGCAGAAATTCGCATCCAGTATTCCAGGGAGCCCCATATACGCATAGACCAGGAACTCTACGTTGAGATTATCGGCAAACCATATCTTGACCTGGCCGAAGTCATAGTCATGCTCGATACTGACAGGACCGATCTCCCCGTGCAGGCCATTCCAGGCATTGTAAATACGACTATATATCTGGGCATTGGCAACATCGTCGACAACCAGCATTACACACCCCGGGTGCCATCTCGGCCTGAAACGGACGTTCGCGTACCTCGTTCCCTCGAGGTGTCGCCTTATTACGACCAGATCCGAAATAATAACGTCGAACAGCTCCTCCGGCACTCGCAGCTCACCGGAGAGGCACAGAGCCATCTGCTCCGCCTCGGTGACATATGGTTCGGACGGAACACTTTCGACCGGCCCGGGCGGGTCGTGGTACCTGACAGAGATCCCGGAGCACCCGGATAGGATCAGGAGCAGAATAACAACAATACCTGTATAATGTTCTTTGTTCATCTCGTCATCGCGTAGTAGAAGACATTTACCGCCATCCGTACTGCCAGCTCACGCTTCGCCGGCGGATCGCCGTGGACATCGGGGTCCTCGAGCCCGTCCCCGACATCGCTTTCGTATGTGTAGAAGAGCATCAGCCTGTCCCCGTCGAATATCCCCCACCCTTCGGGCCGCTTGCCGTCATGCTCGTGGATCTTCGGCGGGCCATTGAGCTCATAAAATACGCTGTAGATCGGATGGTCGAAGGGCACGAGAGCCAGTTCGCGCCCCGGAAAGAGCAACGCGACGACCTTCCTGAACGACTCGTCCATCCCGTAGTTGTCGTCGGCGTACAGGAATCCCCCAGCGAGCAGGTGCCCGCGCAGCCGCTCGAGCTCCGTCGAGGAAAAGGAAACGTTTCCGTGCCCCGTCATGTATAAAAACGGAAAGGAGGAAAGTTCCGGGTCCCCCGCCTCGATGACCTTCTCGAGCGATGCGGTCGGTATCCCCGTGCGCCTCTCAAACTCGCCGAGGAAGTTCGGCAGTGATGACGGATCGGCGTACCAGTCCCCTCCACCGCCGTACTTGAGCCGCGCGACCGTCACCCGGTAGTCGTCGGCCCTCACCCTGCCGTTCTCTTCACGACTGCCCGAGACCTCCCCGCTGTCGGGGCGGTGTCCCTGGGCAAGAACGCCGGCAGAGCCTGACAGT
>DAOVNN010000084.1 GCA_030630165.1 Candidatus Krumholzibacteriota bacterium | reverse complement strand
GTTCGTGCGGCCAGGTCTGCCCGGCAGGGGCGATCACTATCGTCGACCGGGTGAACGACGAGGGCAGGATGATACGCTATATCGAGCGTAACTGGGGTTCCTGTATATTCTGCAGCCAGTGCTTTGTCTATTGCATAACGGGGAAGGGCATCAAGCTGGATCCAGATTTCGAGAAGTCGGCCTTTTCTCCCGATGACATCATCGACTCACACGAGAAGGAACTGCTCTTCTGCGAGAACTGCGGCGGAGTCATCACTGCCGAGGACCACGCGAGGTGGTGCTCGAGGCAGCTGGGAGAGCTTGCATTCGGCAACCAGACGCTCAACGTCCTGAAGTACAAGGACCTCGGTCTCGTCGAGGAGAATACGGGGGCTAACGAGAGAAAGTCGCTCGAGAGGGACCGCTTCATGAAGATCATGTGTCCCAACTGCCGTTCTTCTTATATACTCTCGGACGAGTGGGGAACGAGCTGATCTGACTGGCTTGAATTCGAACTTTCAAGGCCCCTCACGGGGCCTTTTTATTGGAAACTGCCGGAGGAAAGGAATGAAGGGGTTAGAAGAGGAACTGCTCGGAAGACTCGAAGGGAAACGGTTCGGCGTTGTCGGTATCGGCAATGTAATAAAGGGAGACGATGGAGCCGGGTGCATGGTGGTCGAGAAGCTCGGCGAAGGATTTGCCATGCCGACGGTCGACTGCGCCGAGGTCCCTGAGAACTATGGTGGATGGGTAGAGAGGCGCGATCTCCAGGCTGTAGTCTATGTCGACGCGGTCGAGTTCGCGGGCGAACCCGGAGAGGTGCGGATCATCCCTCTCGAGAAGATGATGCAGTCGGCGACGAGCACTCACCACCTCTCACTACATTATATGATCAAGTTCCTCAAGAATGAATGGGAAGGGGACGCGATCATGGTCGGGATCCAGCCTGTCTCGATGGGGATCGGGGAGGGTGTCTGCAACGAGGTGGCTGCGGGCGCCGAACTTCTTGTGGGAATACTGCGGAAAGCCGTGGAATAAGAAAAAGCTGATCGAAGCGATTATTAGAAGGGCGGCCATAAAGGCCGCCCTGTTTAATTATTCACAAAGGGGATAGCCCGGATCCCATATCAATCAGACCTGCCGGCGAGGAAGGCTTTCCTGTTCAGTTCAGCCGTGCCTTTCGGCGCCATCTTCTTGATTACCTCGAGCCACGTGTCCTCTGCCAGGTCGATGGACTGTGACATCACTCCGAGGAGGATCGTGTTGACGAGTCTCGGATTGCCGAGTTCCCTGGCGATATCAGTCGCCTCGACGAGTTTCGCGCCGGGCACCCGGGCTTTTATCCTGTCTATCGCGTCCTCGGGGTAGAAGAACTTCCCGGTGGCGGTGATAGGCGGGACGAGCTTGTGGTCGTTTACAATGAAGGTGCCGCCCTCGGCGAGCTCGTGGATCCACCTGAGGCCCTCGGACAGCTCGAAGGCGAGGATGACGTCTGATTCGCCCGAGGGGATCAGCGGTGAATAGACCTTTTCGCCGAAACGGATGTGGCTTGTTACCACTCCGCCGCGCTGCGACATGCCGTGGACCTCGCTCTTCTTCGCGTCGAGCCCCATGACCTTTGCCACCTCGGTCAGGATCTCGCTGGCGAGAAGGACGCCCTGTCCCCCGACACCGACGATAAGTACGTTGGTGATTCCGTTTTTCATTATTCGTGCAACTCCTTTCCCGGGTGTTGTCGCTACTGCTCGAGCGGGACGATGGCGCCCGACGGGCAGACCTGCGCGCATATGGTGCAGCCCGTGCATGTGATCGGGTCTATCTCTGCTTTCGGCTTGCCCTTGTCGTTCTTCTCATCGCTTGCGGCGATCGACGGGCAGCCGACGCCGAAGCACAGCCCGCAGGCAGTGCATTTTTCCAGGATTACGGTATAAGGCTCATCTTTGATCTTCGACGGGAAGAGCATGCACGGCCTGTTCGTGATGACGACCGAGCAGGCATCCCGCTCCGTCTCCTCCTTCAGGACACTGATCGTCTCCTCGAGATCGTAGGGGTCGACCTCGCGGACGTGCTCCACGCCGACGGCCCGGCAGATCGCCTTGAGATCGACGGCGTTCGTCGGTTCACCCATCAGGGTCCTTGACGTCCCCGGGTTGTCCTGTCCGCCGGTCATGGCGGTGATCCTGTTGTCGACGATGATGTTCGTCGTGTTGCCCTTGTTGTAGACAACCGACGCGAGGGCTGTGATGCCGCTGTGGAGGAAGGTGCTGTCCCCTATGAGGGAGACGAATTTGCCGTCAGACTTGCCAGCCCTCGTTATCCCGAAGGCATGCCCGATCGATGCGCCCATGCAGAGGCAGGTGTCGATCTGGCTGAGCGGTGGAAGAGCTCCGAGTGTGTAGCAGCCGATGTCGCCCGTCGTGTAGAGCTTGAGTTTCTTCATCGCGACCATCATACCCCTGTGAGGGCATCCCGAGCAGAGGACCGGGGGCCTGGGCAGGACCTCTTCCGGCTCTGCCAAAGCGGTCGAAGACTTGACCGATGCGTCGAGAAGGCCCGCCTCGATGAATCCGTCACGTACCCGGTCGACGTTGAGTTCGAGGTGGTTCGAGAAGTATTTCTTCCCCTCGACCTCGATCCCGGCGGCCTTGATCTGCTCCTCGTAGAACGGCTCGAGCTCCTCGACGACGAAGAGATTCTTTACCTTGGCGGCGAAGCCGGCGATCTTCTTCATCGGGAGGGGATAACCCATGCCGAGCTTGAGAACGCTCGCGTCCGGCATAGCTTCTTTCACATGCTGGTACGAGATGCTGCCGGTGATGATGCCGACGTCTTTGTTGTTCCACTCGATCCGGTTGAGGTCGGTCGTCTCGGCGTACTCCTTAAGGGCCTCGAGTCTGTCGATGACGATCTTGTGCCGTACGGCGGCGTAGGCGGGGACCATGACGAATTTCGTGATGTTGCGCTCGAAGCCTTCGTGCTCGACCGTCTCACGGTCGCCGATCTCGACGATTCCCTTCGAGTGTGAGATACGGGTCGTGATGCGGAGAAAGACAGGAGTGTCGAACTGCTCGCTGATCTCGAAGGACGTCTTGACGAAATCCTTCGCCTCCTGGCTGTCGGACGGCTCGAGGACCGGGATCGATGCGAACTTGCCGTAGTAGCGGTTGTCCTGCTCGTTCTGGGACGAGTGGAGGCTGGGGTCGTCGGCGCTCACGATGATCATGCCCGCTCCGACGCCGGTGTATGTCAGCGACATGAGAGGATCGGCAGCGACGTTGACTCCTACATGCTTCATGACGGCGATAGATCTCGCTCCGCCGTAGCTCGCGCCGACGGCTACCTCGAGGGCGACCTTCTCGTTTATCGCCCATTCGGCATAGACATCGTCCTTGAAAAACTTCGCGATCACCTGGAGTATCTCGGTGCTCGGCGTTCCCGGGTAAGCGGAGGCGAATTCGCCACCGTACTCGAACACGCCGCGCGCGAGAGCCTCATTTCCGGACAGAAGCATCTCCATATCAGGGTTCCTCCCGCTTTTCTGAATGTATTGAGTTCACCATTGCAATAATCAGAGGTTGAAACATAGCCATAGAAACCTAACCGAAATACCGGAAAAATTCAACCGTTTAAAGAGAGCGAAAGGCAAAAATATTATTGGCCGTTGCCGCGGGAATCCCTTATGATTAATAAAGTTACTGAATCTATGGGAGATTATGCATGGCTGAAGGGCCCGGATACGAGATCGTCGGCGGGATTTCAAGATTCGATGAGAGGGATAATGTCTTTTCGAGAGAGGCGCTCATTCCCGGAAGCGCCGAAGAGACGGAGTATCACCGGCGGAACCCTGACCTCACCGAGGTCGACTCGCAACTGTCGAGGTTCATCATATCGAAGATGGAAGGCGGGTCGGATGTCGATCAGCTGGCCCGTGCCATCTACGAGGCGAACTTCATACCGCCTGCCGCGCTCGCCCTGCCCGATATGGTAGACGGGACGCCCGAATCGACAAGAGTCGGGTGGGAAGGCGAAGATGCTGCGACGCGGATAAAGGAGTTCGGCAGACTGCTGGGCGCTGACGACGTGCGGATCGGACCCTTGAAGCAGGAGTGGATCTATTCTCACAAGGGCTCGAGGCCATTCTTCCGCGAGGAATATATCAACCCGCCCTACTTCGGCGGTATTCCGGAGGATTACCAGGGAAAGCTCTACGGCGACCAGATCGAGCTCGATCACCCGACGGCTGTATCACTCGCATTCAGGCAGGAGAAGGAAATGACGGCGACCGGGTCGACCCGCGCCGTGGATTTCGAGGTAGGAAGGCTCTACGCCCTCTCCGCTCTTGTCTCGGTCCAGCTTGCAAGGTTTATCAGGGCGCTTGGCTGGCGTGCGAGGGCCCATCATCTGAGGAACTACCTCGTTCTCTGCGTTCCGGTCGCGGTGGACTCCGGAATAGGTGAGCTCGCAAGGTGTGGATATGTCGTCAGCCGCAGCCTGGGGGCGAATTTCAGGCTGGTGACCGTCACGACCGACATGCCTCTCGCGCATGACAGCCCTGTCGACCTCGGGATGACGGACTTCTGCTCGAAATGCGAGAAGTGCGCGACCAGCTGCCCGTCAGGGGCGATCCCCAGGGGGGAAATGGTAGAGGTCAGGGGGGTGCGCAAGTGGAAGCTGAACCCCGAGGCCTGCTTGCTCTACTGGGGGAAGACGGGGTACACCTGCTCGATCTGTCAGACTGTATGCCCCTGGACAAAACCGGATAATCTCTTCCACAGAAGCGTCGCCGCGACAGCGGTAAATGTGCCGTGGATCAGGAGGGCCCTGGTTCTGGGGGATGATCTCATCTACGGAGCGAGGTTCAGACCGGCGAGGATGCCCGGCTGGATCAGTGACGTTGCCGGCCGTACCAGAGAGTCCAGCGGTCGGTAGACCCGACTCCCGCCTGGACGAAAAAGAGGCCGTAGCTCCCCGGCCTGTCCTCCGAGGGCCGCGATCCGGCCAGCATACCGCCCGCCAGGGCTGATTTTATTTTCGGGAAAGTCTTATCCGATCCCTTTTCCAGCCTGATATCGATGCGGTGCCTGGGCCAGCAGGGCCCTTCGCGGATAATGACGAGTCGCGGAACGTCGCAGATCCCGACGCCGAGGGAATCGAGGAGAGTGACGAGCCCTGCGGCAGCCTTTCTGTACGTCTCATCCCCGGCATGTTCGACAGACAGGATCGATATCCTGACTGGAGAAGAGATGTCGCTGCAGGAGATAACGGCGCCGATGTCCAGGGGAATGGTGTCGGCCTCGCATCCGCCGACGCGTCTTGACTGCGAACGGCTTTCGCCGGTGCATGCGCCCAGGAGAAGCATGCCGGAAAGAAGCAAGAGTACTGTTATGACGGTTCGCATCGTTGACCGTTACTTCTGGTAGGCGCCGTACTTGGATGGCGCCTTGAGCCAGGCCTGGATGCCGATCCTCAGGTCGATCGACGAGAACCTCTCGTCGAGGGGATCGCCGTTGCTGTCCTGGATGGCATCGTATGCCGAGCCCTCGAGGAATGACGAGTCGTACTTGGATTTGTCGAAGGTTGTCAGGAAGGAGGTCTCCAGGAACATAGTGATGTTATCCTTGATCCTCGACTCGAACTGCAGGAGGACCATTCCCTGGAGGCCGTCGATCTTGCCGCCGGCCCTGGCGATGTTCGTGTAGCCGTATCCGAACCCGGCGCCCAGGTAGGGCCGGAATATCTCATTTGAGGGCCAGAGGTTCCTCTTGCCGACGAGCATGAAGTTGTAATGGGTCATATCGCCCTCGAAGTCCTCGTAGTCGTTTTCATACTTGAAGCTCTGATAACGGGCGACGTCGAACCACAGTTCGAGGCCCCACTTGTGCTGGGCAAAGGCCCTTCCTATCGACATGCTGAAGCTCAGTCCTGTGGAGAGCTCGCACCTGTCCTGGGTCTTGAGCTCGGTGTTGAGGTTCTCCATGAAGGGATAGCTTCCCCCTATCGTGGTCTTGAGGAAGATATTGCTGTCTATGGCTGCCGCGGGCGCCGACAATGCGGCTACCAGCAGAAGTACCGCCGTCATGCTTGCGAATGATCTCATTTCCTTTACTCCCTGTCCGGGTCAGTTTCGGATATTTCCTGCTCTGGGGATCCTTCCGCACCGGGAAGGTGGCTTTCGATCCAGTTTCTCAGTTCCGTTATGTTTATCAGCCCCGTCATCCTGTCCGCCGCTCCACCGGGGGTGAATACCGCCAGTACCGGCACTCCTCTGATTTCGAGAGTCGTTACGGCGCGGGGGCTTCTCGTCGCGTCCATCTTGTAGAACCGCGCACGTCCGATATACTCCGGCCCGACCTCGTTGATCAGACCGTGCATTACCTGGCACCCCGAGCACCAGTTGTTGAAGAAGAAGACGAACACGGGCATATCGGGCCTGGTGACCGTCTCTTCGAAAAACTCGTCGGGCAGGTTTTCAGGTTCGCCCGGTTGTGTCTCCAGCCCTAGAAGTTTCTTTAAAAAACCCATTTTGTCTCCAGGGACAGCGCCCGTATACAGAAATATTATGCAAAAGCTCGTTTTGGAGACTATAATATACAGGATTAATACGGATTTAACAAGGCGGTGAAGCATTGAAACGTTCGATATTACTTGCGGTGGCCCTGCTCATGGTATCCCTGACATCGCAGGCCGGTGAGGTCTCACCTGCGGGGCTGCTGCCCGCGGAAAAGGATCTCGAGGGGTGGAAAATGGATGGAGAGGTCCTCTTCTACACCGCCGACAACCTCTGGGAGTATATCAACGGTCAGGCGGAGACCTTTCTCATGTACGATTTCCATGAGGTTGCCGCTCAGCATTATCTCAATGCCTCCGATCTCGAGATCAAGGTCGAGATATATGAGCACGGGAACTCGCTGATGACATTCGGGATCTACTCGCAATTCCGCAGCCCCGAAGGAGCATACCTCGATATCGGCAATGAGGCATTCGGAGACGAATACTCGATCCATTTCTGGAAGGGACGCTTCTATGTAAAGGTCTACGCATATGACGAAGGTGACGTGAGCGCCGCGGCGATGAAAGTATTCGCCGGCATCGTGGCCGGCAGGATCCCCGACGAGGGTGGCGAGCCGAAAGAGACGGGCCTGTTCCCGCGCGGCGGTTTGATCGGGAAGAGCGTGACCTACGTCAGCGAGGGCGTGATGGGAACCGGCAAGCTCCCGCCTGCGTTTACGGGAAATTACCTTGTCGGGGAAGAGAAGGGGAAGCTGTATATTTTCCCTCTCGAATCGGAAGAAGCAGCGAAGAAGATCTTCGACTGGTACAAGAAGGAGATCGGAGCGACGACAAGCGGGGAGCTTGCGGGGAAGATGGATTTTGAAGCGGCTAGGGGAGAGGCTCCTTACAGGGGGTCGGTGCTGGTCTTCCGGACCGGCAGGTTCATGGGCATAGTTGCGGGATTCGAGGCCGGCTCAGAAACTTCAGTCTCTCTCGTCCTTGATACGGTTGCCCTTATCGGGGAATTCCGCGGGAAAAAGTGACAGATTCATTCACTGCAGGTTTATATAAAAAGAGGGGCCGGGAAATCCCGGCCCCTTCTGTTTGTCATGTCATTCTGGATCAGCGGATCATTCAGTGTATATACTCTTGATCGCTCCCCAGGTGAGCTCAGCGGTTGCGGTCTCACTGCACTCAGGATCGACGCCGACCTCATACTGCAGATAGAGGTTGGTGAAGACGACAGCATCGTAGATAGGACGCGGTTCGACACAGCAGTTGAACAGGATCGCGTGAGACTCCGGGTGATCAACAATCGATATTACGTTCTTGTTGGCGCTTTGAAGGACGATCATCTGATGGAACGGCCAGACCCAGTCATTCTGACATTCGAGATAACAGACACTCACGCCGCTGGCAAGGTCTCCCTTGACGATGGAGATCCCGGCGCCCTGGGTAACGGTGGCCGTGATGACTGTGGGGTCGGCTGGGTAGTCGATCATGAATTCGGCGCAGAACATGCCGTCAGCTCGCGGCAGGCAGAAGATATACATTTCGAATATAACCGGAAATGAACTCCCGCTCTTGCACCATGCTGTCCTGGTGTCATCGGCAAACAGACCAATGTAGCCATCGGTCTGAGCTGATACTGCGGTAGAGAACAGAAGCACCGCGAGAAAGATCATTAGATATTTCTTCATATCTGCTCCTCTCGATCGTTTGAACACTCTATCTGACCCGGAACGGCACCTTGCCGCGCTGGAAACCTTTTCTGTCTCGACTCTCTGTTTCGATCCTCCCCCTCTCTCTCCGGAGCGACCAAAACCCTGCGGCCCGGCGGGAAATCTGTCAGCCGCCGTTGCCCTGTCGACCATACCTCCGCGCGGGCCGATTTTCCGTTATCGCCCTCCGCACGGGGAATCCCCTCATCCCACAGCTATCATAAATCCAGCATTCTGCCCTCTGTCAACAGGTTTTTTTCGGGAAACCAACAAGATGCGTGCCATTTCCGTTTTCGAGGGGGTTATGTCATTTTTCCAGAAGCCTTTCCGCGCGCTTCATCAGTTCGGGAATCGGCAGGGAGTAGGGGCACTTTTCAAGACACTCGCCGCATTCCGTGCAGTCGCTGTATTTCTTCTCCTGGGTCCTCATTCTCGAGATGGCCCAGTCCTTCAGCTCATAGCGGTTGTAATATCCTTCGAGGAGAAGTAGAAAAGGTATGTTCAGTCCCGACGGGCAGGGCATGCAGTAACCGCACCTGCGGCAGAAGAGTTCCCCCCACGCTTCCTTCTCCTTTGACAGCGCTTCGAGCTCCGATGCGGTGGGCGCGGCCAGGTTGCCCGCAGTGATGTTCTCGTCGATCTGCTCGACAGCGTCCATTCCAGGGATCGAGATGTCGATCCCCTGCGTGATGGTAAACCTGATAGCCGGTGGTACGTCGGCAAGTGCGCCACCCGCGACAGGTTTCATCCCGAGCGTTCCCATGCCGGCCGAGTGGGCGGCGGGAAGGACCTCGTCCTTCCACTCGGTCTCTATCGCATTGAAGGGGAGCTGGACAGTATCGAACACTCCCAGGCCGGCGGCATGGAGAAGGATGTCCCGCGAATGTCCCGTAATGCCGATCCACCGGACCTTTCCCTCCTCGCGCGCCTCTGCCAGAGTTTCGTACGCCCCTCCCGGGCCGAGTATCCTCTCTAGCTGCTGCATGTTCCCCACCCCGTGGAACTGGTAGAGATCTATCATATCCGTCCGGAGGTTGCGCAGGCTCGATTCGAGTTCGCCCTTCATCCCCGACGCGTCTCTCGACATCGCCTTCGTGGCGATGTAGACCGAATCCCTGCGGGACCCCAGGGCCCGCCCGATCTTTTCCTCACTGTCCGTATATCCCCTCGCCGTATCGTAGAAATCTATTCCCTTTTCGAAGGCGTGGAGGAGGACCCGCTCTGCCCCGGCGTATGAAAGTCCCTGGATGGGGATGCCGCCGAATCCGATCACCGATGCCGTAATGTCAGTCCTGCCGAGCGTTCTCTTCTCCATGCCCTGTCCTTTCATTGTTTTTCTTCGCCGTGACTGGCGATGGTGATAGTATACAGAAGCGGACCGTCGCTGCGCAATGAGGAGACGCCGGAACCGGAACGGTATATGAAATTGGAGGGCGCCTGTGAAGAGGGCCAAGATCGTCTGTACTATCGGACCAGCCTCGAGAGACAGAGACACGCTGGAAAAACTCGTTGCGGCGGGCATGAATGTCGCGCGGATCAACTTCTCACACGGAAAGCACGAAGAGCATGCCGAGGTCTGCAGCAGGGTCAGGGATCTCGGCGCTGATAT
>DAOVNN010000252.1 GCA_030630165.1 Candidatus Krumholzibacteriota bacterium | reverse complement strand
CAGCCGGGACGTCAAGATGATCAACTAGCATCTGCTTGGCCTTCTTTGTGCATACGAGTAGAGCGTCGCCGTACCTCTCGAGGACAGCGGGAATCGCGCCTGAGTGGTCTTGCTCGGCGTGGTGTGAGACCACGTAGTCTATTCGTTCAACGCCCTCCAACTGGCGCATCAGGAGGCTCTCCTTTGCTGGATCGACCGTATCCAGAAGAGCGGTCTTCTCCGACCCGCGGACGAGGTACGAATTGTAAGTCGTCCCATCAGGCAAAGGAATGAGCGAATCGAAAAGACGGCGATTCCAGTCTATCGCTCCCATCCACTGAACTCCATCACAGATCTTTCTAGGCCTCATCGATATCTCCTTCTTTTTTTTACACCGAACGTGATGTATCTTGACCTAGCATATCAGATAGTGCTGCGTGGCTGCAGTGTATCCACTTTCTCGTTATGTATATTATATGAACAGAGGTTTCGGGTTATCAGCACCAACGGCGTGATTACCCGAAACTCCTGAAGTTCCCATCGTTAACCGCTATGTATCCATATACACCAACGAGTAAGATTATTCAATATCAAATTATAACTTACAGTTGTTCTCTTGGAATCTATCGATGCCCAATCGGGTCTTTCCAGACGGAATTGTGTGAATTCTGCCAGGCGGGTGCATCGTCCGCGAAAAAACAGTTTACCGTCGATAACGATTCCTATATCATTCAATTCCTGACTGTTTATGAAAGGATAACAAAACCTGATGGAGAAATTCCTGGCGCGGCTGCTTCTGGCAGCCCTGCTCGTACTCATATATATAGTCTGGACGGGATCGACCGATGGATCCGACGTCGCAGTCATGTCCGCAGCCGCCCTTCTCGTCTCGGCCTTCTTTTCAAAGTCCAGGCGGATGCCCAGGATAACCCCGGTGAAGGTCGCCTGGTCGATCGCCTACGTCTTCTATCTCTTTGTCGCAATTATAAAAGCCAACTTCGACGTAGCCAGCAGGATAGTGAGGAGAAAGATCCCTCTCAATCCTGGAATCGTCTCCGTAAGGACCAGGCTGACATCGCCGCTCGGCAGGATCGTACTGGCCAACTCGATCACGCTTACGCCCGGGACCCTGTCGGTCGAGATGAAGGGCGACATCCTCTACGTACACTGGATCGATGTAGCAACAACTGACCGTGAAGAAGCCACAGAGGAGATAGTCGCGGGATTTGAGAAATACCTGGAGGTCATCTTTGGCTGAGACGATCCTCCATATATCTCTCGTGATCTCGATGTTCGGGATCATCATCGCGACGATCAGGCTCTTCAAGGGCCCTTCGGCTCCTGACAGGGCGATCGCTCTCGACACGATGACGCTTATCTCGATCTCGTCGATAGTCCTTGTGGCTCTCTTTGCAGGCAGGGTGATCTATCTCGACGCCGCGATGGTATATGCGGTACTGAGCTTCATCGGTGTCGTCGCGATGGCGAGGCACATCGAGGGAGGGCTCTGATGGAGATCCTGAAGATCGCCGGAGCGCTGGTGACGCTCGTTGGATCGCTCTTCCTCTTTCTCGGAGCTGTCGGGATCGTGCGAATGCCTGACCTCTACAACCGCATGCAGGCCGGTACAAAGGCGACTACGCTGGGGACGATACTCACCCTTCTCGGCGTCGGCATATATCATCCCGCCTGGCTCGGCAGGATGCTGCTGCTCGTCATATTCGTAGCGATCACCAACCCGATATCATCACATGCCCTCGCGCGCGCCGCGCATTTTGCCGGCCTGAAGCTCACGAAGGGCAGCGTATGCGATACCCTCGCCGATGACGAAGAGGGTGATGACGCATGATGATGACCATCCTTTTCATAGTGATAGGTGTCGTCCTGCTGCTGGCCGCCCTGCTTGCCGTTCACATGAAGAGCCTTCTCGGCGCGATCATCGCCGTCGGAGTGGTCAGCCTCTTTGTCAGCATACTTTTCCTCATCCTCGGGGCCCCCGACGTCGCCATGACCGAGGCGGCGATCGGCGCGGGGCTCTCGACGGTTATCTTCCTGTTCGCGTTGAGCAGGACCGCGGGGAGGGATTCAGACGATGATTAAGCGCGTACTGATCCTCGCGGTGCTGGTATTCTTCCTCATCCTTTTCCTCAGCCGGGTCGCGGGGATCGACACCCCGGCGCAGCTGACGGGAGTCGGAGCGGGATACGTCGACAGGAGCGTCGGGGAACTCAACTCGCCCAACGTGGTTACGGCAGTGGTCGTCACGTACAGGGGGATCGATACACTCGGAGAGGTAAGCGTACTCTTCCTCGCCGCGGCGGCTATATCCCTTCTGCTGGGATCCACGGGCAAAAAGAACGGTAAAGGCGGCGCAAAGGAAAAACGATCGGCGAGCGAGATACTGACCACGGGGGCAGATATCCTCGTACCGGTAATAATGTTATTCGGAGTCTATATCTTCCTCAACGGGCACCTCTCTCCGGGTGGAGGATTCCAGGGCGGCGCAGTGGTGGCATCGGCCGTTCTCCTTCTCTTTCTCGCCTATCCCGGATTCAGGCTGAGGCACGGCATACTCGCCGCGCTCGAATCCCTTTCGGGAACAGCCTACGTCGTGATAGCGGTACTCGGGCTGATCCTCGCGTCGGGATTCCTCGACAGCAGGCTGCTACCCCTCGGAGAGACCGGAAGGATAATCAGCGCGGGAACGATCCCGCTCGTATACACGTTGATAGGACTCAAGGTGGGCACGGAGCTCGCGGGGATAATCGACAGCCTCGGAGGTGACAGGTGACCTCTCTGGCGATGATCACCGGCGGACTTCTCATGGCGGTCGGATTCTGGGGTATCCTCACCCGCAGGAACCTGATCAGGATGATCCTCTCCCTCGCCATCACTGAGACAGGGCTCCACCTGGTGATGATAGCTGCCGGATATGTGCGCCATGGAACGGCTCCGATAATCGACGAAGCTGCCGTTGCTGGACAGACGGTCGACCCGGTACCACAGGCCCTCGTTCTTACTGCGATCGTGATCGGTGTGGCGGTCAACGCCCTCCTGCTCGCGCTGATAATCAGGCTCTACAGGAAAAAGGGCACGCTTGACGTGGAGTCCTTCGGGGAGCTGAGATGGTAAATCCCGTATGGATAATCGCGGCCGGACTGGGCGCCGCCTTCCTCATGCCCCTCGCCGAAAGGGCGGGCAGGCCCGTGTTGCGCATTCTCATGTTCGCCGCACTCCTCTTTATGACATACGTGCCTGTGAAGCATTTCATCGAGATAGTATTCTGCCGCGCCGATGCCGCCATGGTCTATACAGCCGGCTTCCATTCCCCCTTCTCGATCGTGTTGAGGATGGGCGCTGCAGAGGCGGCCCTCGCGGCGGCCGCGGGAATCCTCGCACTCCTCGGTTCGCTGTATATGAAAGGTGATCTCGGGCGCGGCGGGTCCGCCGCGCATTCGCTCTTCCTTCTCTTCGTGATGGGTATCGACGGCATGGTGATGACCAGAGACCTCTTCAACCTCTTCGTCTTCCTCGAGGTCCTGGCAATATCGAGCTACGCGCTGATAGCGATGGAAGGCTCGCTCAAGTCGATCTCCGCATCGCTGAAGTACGCGCTGGCCGGCAGCATTGCCACCATCTTTCTTCTTATAGGGATAATCTTCCTCTACAGGGCCGGGGGATCCCTCGACATCGATCTTCTCACATCATCGGCAGCCGCAGCGGCCGCGCCGGTCGCCGCGTTCATGCTGGTCTTCGCCCTGCTCATCGAGTCGAAGCAGTTCCCCGCCAACGGGTGGGCGCTCGACGTCTACGAGGCAGCCGATCCGGGGATGGCCGCTATGATCTCGGCCGGCGGAACCGGGGCTGTGCTCTTCGCGCTCTGGAAGGTAGTCCCGCTTGTGGGCGAGCCCTGGTACGGCGTGATCGCGATCGCGGGAATAGCGACATTCGTCCTTTCCAACCTGATGGGCCTGAAGCAGACAAATGTCAGGAGGATGCTCGGTTACTCCTCGGTGGCCCAGACCGGACTTATCATTTTCGTCATAGGGATCGGCAGGATAACGGACCTCTCGACAGGGACGTGGGGATTGATCCTCGCGGCCCTCTTCTTCAACCATTTTCTCGCCAAGGCGGGACTCTTCTGGCTTGCCGGTATCGTCGGGAGAGATCGCGTCGACGAATGGAAGACCATCGCCGGGCGGCCCCTTCTGCTAGCCCTGATGGGGCTGTTCATCATCTCGCTGGTCGGCATTCCGCCGCTGGCAGGCTTCTGGGGGAAGTACGCGCTGATAATGAATCTGCAAGGTGACAGCGCGTGGCTCTTCAGGGGACTTGTCCTTCTCGGATCACTTCTCGAGGCGGCCTACCTCCTCAGGTGGTTCGGATATGCCGTTGGCGGAGAGAAGTCCGGCGACAAGGAGATCTCGGTAAGCATCTCATCGATACTGCCCCCCGTATTCTTCGCCGTCCTGACGATAGCCGCGGCATGGTTCCTCTCGATACATTCTCTCGGCAGT
>DAOVNN010000040.1 GCA_030630165.1 Candidatus Krumholzibacteriota bacterium | reverse complement strand
GCAAGCTCTGCCTCGGCGTCGACATTCTCGACGCCCGGCTTGATGACGATATCGTTGTATGGTCCGTTGAGAGAGGTCGTCGCTTTGGCGAAAAGCATCGGGTGGTGAGGCGGCTCGCGGCCCTGCTCCCTCGCGTGACCTTTGTAATTGAGTCCGAGGCAGATCACCTTGCCCGGCATTATGACGGGAGGGTAGAGTTCGAGCGGGCCGGCCGGCAGAAAGTGTTCCCTGCCCAGCTCGGAGGCATTGTCTACGAGGTTCTTCACCTGGGGGATGAGCCCCCGTCTGAGGATCTCATCGATCGTCGAGGGCAGAAAGGGACTGGCCGCGCTGATATCGAGAACTCGGTCGCCTATCAGCGCTCCGGCCCTGGGCCCGTTCATCTTGTAGGTGACGAGTTTCACTTATTCTTTCTTGTAGACGCCCTTCATTCTCTCGAGGAATAGTCCGGGTCCGATGAACCCGGTGATCCTCGCATCGGACTTCTCCTCGCCCGATGTGTCGAGGAATATTATAGTGGGCACTCCCCTGATGCCGAAGTCCCTTTTTATTTGCTTCTTTTCTCCATTTATCGACGTCAGGTCCATCTTCAGCCTGACGAAACTTTCCGAGTAATCGATCACGGCCTCGTTGGTGAAGGTCTTGTGGTCGAGCTCCCGGCATGGAATGCACCAGCCGGCGGAGAAGTCGATCATGACCGGTCTGCCTTCCGCTTTCGCCTCGGCGATACGGGCCTCGCTGAACTCTTCCCATTCGACGCCCTCATGCTCGAGGGCAGCTCTGAACGGGCCGCCCGGCATGGTGAGGATAAAAGTCGCCGATATCAGCCATACCGCGCCCACGATTATCTTGATGATCTTGAAGGCATTTCCTTCCTGCGGCGTGCGGTCGAACGGCCAGAGCATCAGCCCTGCCGTGAGGGAGATGATCACATAGCCGATATTTGTGACAGTGGAGCCGAGGATGTGCCTCGCGAAGTAGAGAGCCATCATAATGAGGATGAAGCCGAAGATCTTCTTTACCCAGACCATCCAGTGCCCGGGTCTTGCGAGGCTCCCCGAGAGTGTTCCGAGAAGGATGAACGGTGTGCCCATGCCCCAGGCGAGGGTGAAGAACATCAGGAAGCCAAGGACAGGCTTGCCTGTCTCTCCGACGTAGATGAGCAGGCCCAGGACGAACGGGCCGATGCATGGTGCGGCGACTATACCGACCGTCAACCCCATCATGATGGCGCCCCAGCGTCCCTGTTTCGCCTGTCCGGTCCTTCGGGAGAGGAATGTCGGCATCCTGAACTCCCAGAGGCCGAACATCGAGGTCGCCAGCCCGACGAGAACTGCTGCGATGAAGAATATTACCAGCGGATTCTGCAGTGCCGATCCAAAAAGGCCGCCGGTAGTCGCGGCGATCATTCCGAGGATACTGTAAGTGATAGACATCCCGAGGACGTAGAAGAGAGTGAGGACGAAGGTCCTCGACGTCTTTCCGTCCGACTGGTTGACGAAATAGCTTACGGTTATCGGAATGAGAGGAAAGACGCATGGGGTGAGATTGAGCGCGAGCCCTCCGATATAGATCAATATGAAGGCGAGGATCAGGCCGTGCTGCTCGAGCATATCGCCGAAGCTGTTGTCGTCATCCCCGGAACCGGCGGTGACCTGCGCTCCCGTGCCGTCTATGAAAGGGGGAGCGAGGAAGATATCGTCATGCGTCATCTCCCCTGGTTCCTCCATCGTACCGACTCTGACCGTTATCTCCTCGATCGCGACAGCCGGTTCGAGGCATGTCATGTTGTTGCATCCCTGGTACCTCAGGGCCGCCCTGATCCTGTACTCGCCCGGCTTGATATCGCCGGAGATCTCGATGATCGCCCCGAAGTTGACCGTTCCGTGATAGAGGGGCATCTTCTGGTCGCTGATCTCGAGCTTGAGCATCTCGGGCTCGGGGTAGAGGATGCCCTTGATGATAATGCCATCGGGAGCTGTGACCTCGAGAATCGTCGGGATGAGATACTTGTCGAGCGGAGAGTCTGAGTTGATGTGCCACTCGTCCTTGATGACTCCCTTTACCGCGATGAATCCTGTCGAACCGGGATGGAACACTGTAAGCGACGCGTATCCGTCGGTATCGACGAGATTGCCGGACTGGGGGAAGAGCTGGGCCGATGACGGCGCCGCAGCGGCTGCGGCCAGGAGAATTATGAGCGCTATCGTCCTGAAGGTCGGTGGGATTCTCATCTGTCATCTATCCTTTCCTGAAAGCTGTAAAGCTATTTTAAGTATCTGAAAATATACAGTCCTCCGGAGCCGCTCGCCAGATAAACGAACCTGTCGTCGGCGAAGGCTCCCCGGGCGTCGTCCACGGTCCGGTATCTCGCGCTGACGACTGGTTTGCGGGGATTCGAGACGTCTACAGCGGTGATGCCCAGCGTCTGCGTTGCGATGAACACGACATTCCCGCGCATATCGAGCGTCCTTGCGATCGCGCCGAGTTCGATCCTGCCAAGTTTTGCGGGGGCCGTCCGGTCGCTGATATCGACTGTCATGAATCCTCTCTGGCCGTCGGCGATATGGAGCAGGTCACCCGAGACGCAGAGATCGCTGGCCCAGCCGGGCGTATCCATAGTCGAAACGAGTTGCGGGACATCGCCGGCGAGGGAATAGATCCTGAATCCGTCGAATCCGTCCGCTACATAGAGATGGTTATCGTCGACGTCCAGCCCTCTGACCTCGGAGAGCTTCTCGTTCCAGACCAGGGAGGGAGCGGTGGGGTCCATGAAATCGACGACCTCGATGCCGCGGAGTCCGCCGGCGAGGTATGCCCTGCCTGCGCGCAACTTAACTGCCGATAGATACGACAATGATTCCCACGTCGAAAGAAGAGCGGGGGAGTCGGGGACGGTTATTCTGTAGAACCTTATGCCGCTTGCCCCGTCGGCCAGTACGAGAACGTCGTCCTCTATCGCGACATCCCTCGCTTCGTCTGTCTGAACGTGGCCCGTCCACTCGACAGCACCATCTTTATCAATACGGCCGATTCTGAGGCCGTCCCTGCCGTTCGCCAGGTAGATATAATCTCCGCGGACAGTCAGTTCCATCGCGAAGCCGTTCGCCGGGATACTGCCTTTCGCCCTCGAATAGCCCTTTTCGTTTTTGTAGAAATTGAATCCTGTCTTCGGCCCGAAGGTGATCAGTCTATCCTTACTGCATCTTATCGAGGTGCCGGGGAAGCTCGGGGATTTCGTTATACCCTCTCCGCGCATCAGCGAATACTGCGGATCGGATGGGAGAGGTTCGGTGTATAGAGCGCCGGCAGGGAGAGAATCGTTCGGAAATCGATTCACAAGCGGGACCGGGAACGGCACTATCCGGCCCGACTCAAGGAGCGCCAGCCCACCCCCCCGCCCGATGAGGCAGATATCACTTATGTTTTTTTCCGGCAAAGGAGATATAGATTCGGGCTGGCGTGAATCGTCCACATTATATCTGTACACCACTCCTTCAGGGGAGAGAAGGTGGAGGATAGAATGCTTCAGTTCAACCGCTGTGATCTTCGAAGGCGCCTCGAACCTCGAGATCTCATATAAGGAGTCGGTGGCGAAGATTATCTGTATCAGGATCACCTCGCTGCCTGAGACCGCGGCAGTGAGGTTACCTGCTGAGGCCAGCTTTATCCCCGGTGCTGGACCCTCGACGTGAGAGAGGAGAGAAAGTAAATCCGAGAATGGAGTGGAGTCTGCCTCAAAGAGATAGAGGCCGGATCTGTCGCCTCCGACGATGAGGAACGAGCCGACTGACGCGCAAGAACGTATGTCCGCGATCTCATATGCGGTCCAGACTTTCGGGTTGGCCAGATCGTAGAGATCGAGCCCGACGAGGCCGATACCGTTGACTGCGATCCATGCTTTCGATCCGATGATCTCGATATCCATCGGCTTGCCGCCGAGGGGCAGGAATACACCCTCGCCGGGAGGCGTCCCGTCAGGGATCACTATGACCGCCCCGCCGGCTGCCAGGATCATGCCCCCGTCGAAGCAGGCGGCGTTACGTGCCGGCCCTTCGAACAGCTCCCTTCCGAGGAGTTCGAACTCCGGTGCTGAGGTGCACGACGTTGTCGTCGCCGCCAGAACGAGGAGTATGAACAGGCTTTTCAGCATAATCCTTCTCATTCCCACTATCCTGTCATGAAACGTCATATATCAGTCAGGCAATAAGAGTAAGAAAAAGTTCCGGTTACCGCAAGGCATCTTGAGATAAAACGCCCCGTCTGCTAGATTGATTATCTCACGGCGAGGAGGAACATGAGCGACACCATCAGAAGAATACACCTGGTCCGGCACGGCGAATCGACCTGGAACGCCGTCCGCAGGGTGCAGGGGAACCACGGCGAGGTCGATCTCAGCGAGCTCGGCAGGGCCCAGGCCAGGTTGCTCGGCGAGAGGCTTCGCGGCATTGAGTTCGCGCGTGTCTTCTGCAGCAGCGTGGAACGCGCAGTCCAGCCGGCCCGCCTGGCCCTCGGCGAGGATCATTCAATAGAGTTCATGGACGATCTCCGGGAGATCTCGTTCGGCGAGTGGGAGGGAATGCTCGTCAGCGAGGTCGAGGAGAGATATCCCGGGGAGCTCGAGCTCTGGTTCCGCAGCCCGTCGAAAGTGACCATCGAAGGCGCCGAGCCCTTCGGGGAGTTCCACGAACGGGCCGGCCGCACTGTGGACGGGATAATAGATGATACAGAGGGCGATGTCCTCATCATCTCACACGGGGGGATCATCTGCGCCTGGCTCACCCATGTCCTCGGAATGTCCCCCGACGACATCTGGTCGTTCTCGCTTCCGAACACATCGCTCACCACTGTCATGATAGACTTCAGGCCTCGTCTGAGGCTTCTGGGGGATGTCTCCCATCTCGACGGGAAGACGCTGGGATTTGACGGGATGCCCGCACCGGTCAGGAAATGACCTGCTTTCAGCAGATGCCGGGTGGCTCGAGGCCTGCGTCCTCCCATACAGTACGGTCTTCCTGGCTCAGCTCGATCACCGTACCGGGGAAGATCTCCCGGATGACAGCGGTAGCCTCCCGGTAGATACCGATCCTCAGGGGGCGGTAGAGCCGGATCTTTCCCTCCCTGTCGCGCACGTATTCACCCTGGAGGATCGGGCTGTACGGCGAATCCTTTCTGACGCTCTCCACGAGGCCGTGAGGGAACCTCAGTACACCGAGCTCGATCCTGCGTGGAGCGCCGCCTGTCTCATCCTTTACCTGCTGGAGCAGGTCCCTGTACGAACCGGCATCCCAGTAGAAGGGGATTATCGGATCGAGGCGCAGGGCGAAACCTATCCCCGCCGCTGATACCCTCGACATAGCCCCGAGGCGCTCGTCGAGCGGGGTGGCGCCCGGCTCTTCTGAATCTATGGCCTCCGGAGGAGAGAGGGTCCAGGTGACGAGCAGGTGCCTGCGGGCGGTCTCCGCATCGGTTCCATCCAGGCCCGGGAGGTGATCGACATTCGCGCTCTTCGTTCGCGCCTCTATGACCGCATCGGTCCCGGCGAGCAGGGGAAGGATCGAAGAGGTCAGCCCCGTAATATGGTCGAGGGCCAGGCTGTCGCTCAGTTCACCGGTCGTCAGCCGGACCGTGCCTGACAGGAGGGCCTCCCTGATGTCGCGCTCCATATTCCCGCTGTTTACGAGCACCGTGATCGTGCTGTTGGAGAGGTACGATCTGAGATAGCAGTACGAGCAGTCGTAGAGGCATCCCTGCAGGGCGGCTATATATTTTTCCCCGCACGGGGGGGCGCCGGGAGTCACGGGGAAATCCTTCACGAAGCGGCCCTCGTGGAATTTCAGGATGAGTGAACCGGGCCCGAGGAAATTGCTGACGTCGTCTGTCACGATCGTTTCGATATCGATGAGGCTGTCCATGATCCTTGTGGTGAGGGGATCGCCGACGGCCCGGTCGTCGATGACAAGTCTGTCGAATAGAGGGGTCATGTGGTCCCGTTACCTGTCGCCTCTGCGCAGCCAGTAGACCCGGCCGCCTTCCATGAGGAATATCATCAGCACCCCGCCGAGGAAACCGCCTATGTGGGCGAACCAGGCCACGCCTCCGCCGAACTGGCCGCCGAGGGACACGAATCCGCTGATGAGCTGGATGACGATCCAGTAGATGATGATCACGAATGCGGGGATGTAGATGAACTGGATGAATATGAATATCCACAGCAGGGTCATTATCCTCGCCTGCGGGTAGAGTACAAGATATGCCCCCATGACGGCCGATATCGCCCCGCTCGCCCCGATAGTCGGGATGATCGAACCGGGATCGGCTGCGATGTGCATCGCGTGGGCAAAAAGTCCGCCGGCGAGATAAAAGATGATGAACCTGACCGGCCCCAGCACATCCTCGATGTTGTTGCCGAAGATCCAGAGGTAGAGCATGTTGAACCCGATGTGGAGAGGGCCACCGTGCAGGAACATCGAGCTGAAGAGGGTCAGGTAGATCGGTTTCGGCCCCGGTGCGTGAAGAATGCCGGAGATCGGTACGTTCAGATCGGTCAATCTCGTTATTTCGAAAGGGGTGGCGCCCAATGAAGCCACGAGATTCGCTCCGCCGTACCCATGCCAGAGTTGATAGAGGTAGACGAGGATATTCAGCGCGATCAGTGCCCATGTGATCACGGGCTTCCTGCGGGTCGGATTGATATCTTTCAGCGGTATAAACAGCATAGGTTACTTATATAATGTGGGAGGCATTGTGGAAAGCGATAAATGGATGGTAGTTCAGGTTCCCATTTCGAGAAGGACCTTGAAGGCGTTTCTTCTCCTGGCGCGCCTCAGCGCCGTCTCCCATTTCCCGAAAGGGTAGATAGCGGTCAGGAACGGGGCTGTCTCGATCTTTTTCTTTTCCAGCAGTCCCATCGCCGTCTCGAACGGTCCGCATCTCGAGCCCACGATCGTGATCTCGTCGACGACGGTCCGGGAGGGATTCCATTTCAGAGGTGCGTGGAATGTCGATTTGAGGACTACGGTACCATGGGGCCTGACCAGTTCGACCGCATCGGGAAGGCCTATCCTGCTCCCCGTACATTCTACGGCTACATCGAACGACCCTTTCATCGAAGAAATCGCCGCGGAGTGAGCGGTGTCGATGCCGAGCCCGGCGAAAAGGCGCATCTTCTCCTGATCGATCCCGATGACTGTCAGCGCTTTCGTTTTAAGTCTGAGGACCTGCGCGGCCATCGCGGCGAGCCGGCCGTCTCCGAGGACTGCTACGCGTGACGACTGGCTGATGTAAACCCGTTCGGGTATCTCGCACGCCGCGGCGAGGAGTTCGGTGAAAACGGCTTCTTCGTCACTGACACTGTCGGGGACCGCGTGGAGGTTTGTCATGGGGATGGTGAGGTATTCGGCGAATACGCCGTCCCTGCCCGCGATGCCGAGGACGGTCCGTTTCCGGCAGTGCTTGCCGAGTCCGCGCCTGCACAGTTCGCAACTTCCGCAGCTGATATTGATCTCGCCTGTGACCCTCCGTCCAGCGAGGCTGCGGGGTGTTTCGACCGTCCCGACGAACTCATGACCGGGGATGCCGGTGAAGTCCATGTATCCCTTGAGGATCTCGAGATCGGTCGAACAGATACCGGCGTATCTGATCTTTACCAGGGCCTCTCCGCGGCGGACCTGCGGCTTGTCCATTTCTTTGGCGAGAAGCTGACCGTCTTTGAAGTAAAGAGCCTGCATGACATATCAAGGATAGCGCATCAGGTGTAAAATTGGTAGAGATAGAATGTCAGACCGGCGGGGACAATACGGTGTTCCTGCTGTAGACAGAGATATCACTGTCACACCGGAACGGAGGTTCCCGATGAGATCTCTGAAAATGAACATTACGGCATTTCTGCTGATCATCGCGATCATCCAGCTCTTTCCGTCCGTGGCTCGCTGCGCGCACATCTTCGTGGTCAGGGAGTCGATCGGGGGAGTGGAGATAGGGAAGGTCGAGATAGCGGACGGCGATGTCATGATCCTGGATGGAGAGGATGTCATCACGGTAGTGATCCCTCTGGGGGCAGGTCAGTCGGGGGACCTGGTAAGTCGGGATATGAGAAGCGGGGAGATAACGGTCAGATCGGCTGGTGGCGAGCTTCACATAAGCAAGAAACATGCGGACGGCAGAGAGATGGCCTATCCGGTCGTGAAGGTCGCTGACCTTCACGCATACGATATAAGGGTCAATATCGCAGGCGGCGACGGACTGAAGATTGCTTTCAGGATAGACCAATATGAAGAGGTCGAAGAGGACGACGGCCCCGTGATAGACATGTTCGCTGGAAGAATCCCGCTCGAGGACGGCGACTATTCGATCACGCTCGAGATCAGCGCGGCTGAATCAGCGGCATATGTGTCGGGTGAGACGACCATCATCTACGAGAAGGGATTTCTCCTCACGGAGGGAGCGCTCTCGGACGGCAGAAAGGGCTGGTTTCTCGTCGATTTCGGCGCGAGCGGCACGTTGATCACGAAGGAGTTCCTGCCCGCCTATATCGATATTGCGGAGGTCAAGGGACTGGAGTACTCAGACAGGGGTCGCCGGGAGATAAAAAGCGTGATGAGCGGAGCGGGCGGCGATGTGACGGGATTCCTGGGCAGCGCAAGCCCCGGCAACATGATCTTCGGCGACGTGATATTCTCCGATGTTTCGATAAAGGTCATCGAGGCCATGCCCGACTTTGGTTCGAGAGAGATCGTCGGGATCCTCGGTCTCGACCTGATGAGACTCTGCGACAGGATCGCCTTCGAGTATCCGCGCAGCGGGCCGGGAATAATGATGATGGGGGAGAGGCACTCACTGGCGGAGACGGACGCCCCGCAGGCCGAAGTGCCGTTTTACCTCGTTGCAAAGCACATATTCCTCGACGGCGAAGTGAACGAGGTCCCGGTCTCTTTTCTCTTCGACACGGGGGCGAGGTCCTCGATCCTGTCCGACTCAAAGGCGAAGAAGGCGAGGCTGAAGGATTCGGAAGATGGCAGAAAGGGTGAGGTGCGCGGCCTCGACGACAATCCTGTCGAGACGAGACTGGTGATCGCCGACAGGCTGAGGCTGGGCGAATGGCTCCGCTCCGATGTTCCGTTTCTCGCGGCCGACCTTTCGGTCTTCGAAAGCATTGGACTGAGGCAGGGAGGCGGGATCATCGGCAACGATTTCCTCGACGACTATCGGTTAGTCGAGATCGACTTCTCTCGCGGAGTAATCTCCCTGTGGAAGTAGGCCCCGTTTGTCCTTGAACACCGGTCCGGTCCTGACTTACCCTTCATGCATAAAAAGGCTATTTCACCGGATAATACAGAAGGAAGGCAGACGCTATGAAGAATAAGAAGGGTGACAGCACGAGATATCTGATAGACGATTTTACCACCCAGGAGAGCTGGAGACTCTTCAGGATCCTCTCCGAGTTCGTCGATGGGATCGACAATATGGCCGACGTTCCTCCGGGAGTGAGCATCTACGGCTCGGCGAGGGCGAAGGAGGGCGACAAGGCTTATACGGACGCGATGGATATCGCCAGGGCACTCTCGTCGAAGGGCTGCTCTATCATCACTGGCGGAGGCCCGGGCGTGATGGAGGCGGCCAACCGCGGGGCGCAGGAAGGAGGGGGGGTCTCGGTCGGATTGAATATCGACCTGCCCTTCGAGCAGGAGCCCAATCCCTATATCGACAAGCTGATCACCTTCCGTTACTTTTTCGTGCGCAAGGTGATGTTCATGAAATATTCGAGGGCATTCGTTATCATGCCGGGCGGATTCGGCACGATGGATGAGTTCTTCGAAGCGCTCACCCTGATCCAGACGCACAAGATCGCGCCCTTCCCCGTATATGTCGTGGGTAAGGACTACTACGGCGGGCTGGTCGACTGGATCAACGGCAAGATGCTGGCAGAGGACATGATCCTCCCCGAGGAACTGAAGATCGTAAGGCTCGTCGATACGGTCGAGGAAGTGACCGAAGGTATCTCAGGGCTGCTCAAGTGAGCGGCCCGCGGCACCTGACTTATCCCGAAATAATGTAGGCCAGCGTCAGCAGGATGCCTGTGGCGAGGTGCGCTATTATCGTCGAGGCGTTCGCCGGCGTCATCTCGCGCGGATCGTCGTGAGCTGCGGCCGCGACCTGTATCGCCTTCAGCGCCGCCGGGAGGGATACGAGCCCGAGCAGTGTCCAGCGCGGCATCAGGCCGGCGGCTGTGCCGGCGATGATCGGGATGTATGCAGACAGCATGACGACTGCGAACAGCCCCGCCCCGCGTTTTCTACCTATCCTTACGATCAGGGTGCTCTTTCCCGTAGCGGCGTCGGCTGCGGTATCCTGGAACTCGTTGATGATGATTATCGCCGTAGTGAAGATGGCGAGGGGAAGAGGCGCCGCAAGCGCCTGATTCGATATGTATCCAGTCTGGACATAGTAGGCGCCGACGGCTATCAATCCAAAGGCGAGGAATATCGCGATCTCGCCCAGGCCCCGGCCGGCGAGCATTGCCCGCGGCTCCGTGTAGAGGATGCCCAGGACGAGGCCGGTGATCCCGAACAGTATTATCGCAGGCCCCCTGACCGTATAGAGGTAGATCCCGATCAGGGTTGCGAGCGTGAAGAGGACGATCGAGAGTATCAGCACCCCTCGCGGCGTGACGAATCCGGCCTGGATCATCCTGCTGCCGCCGGTGAAGGGGCTGACGAAGTCGGCGTTTGCTTCGTCGTTGCCCGACCTGTGATCGAACCAGTCGTTTATCGTATTGGAACCGAGATGCAGGAGGACCGCTCCCGCGAGTGTCAGACAGAACAGAAGGGGATCCCAGCTGCCTGTCTCATGGCGCGCTATCGCGGTCGCGAGCAGGACAGGAAGCACACTGACGGTGAGAAAGGGCGTCCTCAACTCTACGAAATATGCCTGCAGCTTGTTCAAAGAGACTTCCTTCCGGTTGAGATCGACTGTCACGTGTCGAATATAATCTGATTATTGAACTGCGTAAAGACGACAAAAAAATCCGGAGCGCTTTTCACGCTCCGGATTTTCGCGGGCCTGTCGGGAAATAAAAAGGCGGGGCGCTTTCGCGTCCCGCCTTCGGAGTCTGGATGATCTACCAGACGCTCTTGCCCCAGACGCTTTTTCCGGCGATCATGAGGGCTATGATCATCGCTATGCTTGTGAAGTGGAACATTTTCAACCCCTTTCCTTGAGACTCCTGACAGCTACTTCGTATTTATTGTCGTTGCTCACACTTACCTGTAATAGCCAGAGGCGTGCCATAATTCCCTGTTGTTCCTTATTGTTCCCTGAAAAGTTATAAGTCACTGTATTATAAGGAGATAAAAATCAAGAATTTCCGCCGGGAGGCACAATCAGACCGATTTGAAAAATGAGAAACGTAAACAAATATTTACATATATTCCGCGAATCCACGCAACATCCATTAAATATGATAATTATGGTGTAAATGATAGTTTACCGTAATGTAAACATAAGTTTACGAAAATCACTATCTTCTGGTTATCTTCTCGAGCAGGGAGATTCCCTTGAGCGCAAACCTGACATGAGGCACGTGACTGCGCGGCCCGAGCGCCGCTGATGCCGTCGCAAGGTCGCTCTTCCTGATCAGCCCCGTGAGGGCGGCGAGGATCTTGTAAAGGGCTGATCCCGCTGCAACCACGATAATGATCCGGGCCCAGTGGGGGAGGGATCCCGAAGCGAGCGACAGCAGCGGATAGACCGATGCGAGAAGCGCGGGATGGATGGCATAAAGTGGAGATATCCTGGTTTTAGTGACCGACCACATCATTGCCTGCAGTATCGCGGCGAGGATAATAAAGGTGGTGAGGGTCGCGACTGCTGCACCCGCTATTCCCATGCGGGGGATCAGAACCATATTCAGCGCGATGTTGAGGAGCGCAGAGGCGAGATAGGCGCTCGCCGACAGGCCGCCCTTGCCGTATGCCGCGAGGGAGGCCCAGGCCGTACGGCAGAATATGTCGGCGATCCCGACGAATACCAGGATCTTTACGATACCCGCCGAAGGCAGGAACTTCGGCAGTACGATGGAGATGGCGTCGCCGGCCAGCGACCAGATCATCATGACGATCGGCAGGAGCGCCATCAGGGCGATCCGCGCCGTGCTTCTTATCTGGCGACGGAATGTCTGCATGTCACCCGAAACACGTGTCGCCGTAAGCGAGGGAATCAGCGCCGTTCCTGCTGTCGAGGAGATGATGCTCATCGCCGTTATCACGATCGCCGCCATCGCGTAGAATCCCAGCTGCTCGGCGGGGAGATAGTATTTCACCATTATCCGGTCGACGGTGTTGATCAGGTTCCACCCGAGGCTCGCGAAAAAGAAGAGGAATCCGAAACCGAATATCTCCCTGATCCCGCGGACGAGAGGGCCCGACCCGGATGTCCAGTGACGGATCGCTTTCCTGTGGAAGTAGACGGTGAAGAGCAGCGCGCCTATGACTTCCGCGGTGAGAAATCCCGCTATGACGGCCACGACATCCCGGCGCCAGAGGACCGCCGCGATCGGGAGGGCGACATTGAGCAGCCCGTGCGCAATAGTGATGGCGGCCCGCAACTTGCCGCGCTGGACCGCGAGGTAAGCGACTGCGAAGAACGCATTGAGCGCGAGAAACGGGATAATAAGGGCATAGATCCTTATCGGCCCCGCCGCTTCGGGTTGATGGGCGATGTTCTCCGCGATCCAGGGGGCGAATACGATCAGAAGGACGCACCAGAAAGTCGCGAGAACCAGGGTAAGCAGGACAGCCGCGTTGTAGATCATCGCGGCCATATCTTCGCGCCCCTTCTGCAGGTACTCGGGGATCAGCTTCACGATCGAAGTGTTGAATCCG
>DAOVNN010000237.1 GCA_030630165.1 Candidatus Krumholzibacteriota bacterium | reverse complement strand
GATCCGCTTACCAGCGCCAAGATATTCGGGACCCGGGAATTTCTGAAAGAGAGCGCCGTGAAGAATTATAATCTGCCCGTTTTCTATCTGATACGGGCCGCGGCTGCACATATGGGGCTGTATGGCAACTCCGGCTCGGAGGCTATCTACCCTACCTATCTTATCGATGGCGACGGAGAACAGTTGGATGCATCGAAGCATGATTACACGTTGACGTTCCAGAAGGGGGAGTTTCCGCCTGTGAAGGCCTTCTGGTCGCTGACGATGTATGATGGGAAGACGCAACTTCTCATTGACAATCCGCTCGATCGCTACCTGGTGAACTCGCCGATGATGGACCGGTTCGGGAAGGAAGCGGACGGGTCGATAGTCTTCCATATCCGGAAGGAGTCCCCGGCGAAGGAAAAGGAATCGAACTGGCTGCCTGCGCCCGACGGGCCTTTCTACATGGTCCTGCGCCTGTACGGGCCTGAGGAGGAAGCGCTCGAGGGCAGATGGACTCCTCCTGCTGCGCAGAAGGTCGAGTGAAGCAGGAATCCGGGCCAGCCGACTGAAAGAGAGGGTGGTGTTACAGGCGCACCGACGACGATGTGACCCAGACTGTCACCGTGGGCGGCCCGGCTATCGGCCTGAGCATCGGCATATTCCAGATAATTGGAACATCGAGAACCTTTGTAACTTAATAGTGATATAGGCCGACGATATATTTATATTATGACGTGGTACAGTTATAGTGTTTTTACGAGGTTATCGAACTGTTCAAGACGCGCTCACAACGGATCGCAATCATTGCATCGGTGCTCCTGCATCTGATCCTGCTCCTGATATGGCGCCCCATGTCCCGGATAGACCTTTTCCCCGACAATAGCGAACCCGAGACCGCGTCCGCCCCGCTCATCTTCGAGCTGGTGGAGACGCCGGACGATGCCATCCGGCAGGAGCCGGAGAATGCCCACCTGGTCTCGGACAAGAATGCACTCGCGAGGGACGAGCACGAAGGAGACCTCGAGCAGGGGGAGGCGTACAGCGACGGCGAGGTGACCCACCGGGTCTTCGCCGGCGACCCCGATGCCGGAGGTCAGCAGACGGCGCAATCCGAGGACCGGCAGGATCAACAGCAGGAGGACGCCGAATCGGAGCCGTGGAATCCTATACTCGACTGGGCCGGCTCGTACTTTGATTCGCAGCGGCGCCGTGTCCAGGACACGAGAGACGGCGAATCCTCGATGCTGCAGCCGCGGGTCGGGCCGCCTTCCCCGCAGCGTCGCTTCACCGACGACCTCGACTACGAGCAGAGGATGACAGGCGTCGACAATAAGGGCAGCATATCACTCAATACTTACAAGTGGGATTACGCCTCCTACATCCTCCATATGAAGAAGAGACTCAAATCGAACATCTTCCCGCCTGCGATATTCACCTACATGGGGGGTATCAGCGGGGAGACGATCCTGAGGTTCAGGGTCTGGCCCGACGGGCAGGTGACCGATCTGAGCGTCATCGAGTTCAACGGGCACAAGACACTGATGGAGACGAGTGTGACTGCGGTGGAAAAATCATCGCCTTTCCGCCCGCTCCCTGATAATTTCCCCGAAGATTACCTTGAATTGAGATGGACCTTTTTCTACTACACCAGACGCTGATCCAGGGAGGAGAGCGACCGTATGACGGAAATCATTGCTGAACTGCAAAAGGGGGGTATTGTGATGATACCCCTGCTTCTCGGATCGATACTCACACTCGCGATCGTGCTCGAGAGGGCGATGAGCCTCAGAGCGAAGAAGATAATCATCCCCGAGATCGTCACTGCGGTCGAAAGGATCAAGTGCCCCGAGGATATCAGGGTTGCTGAAAGCATCTGTGAGACATACCCCGGGACGTTTGCCAACGTGATGCTTCCCGCCCTCCGCAACCAGGACCTCAACAGGGAGGAGCTGAAGGAATTCATCATCGACCAGGGGCGGCAGGAGGTAAGGACACTCGAGAGGGGGCTCGTCGGGCTGGAAACGATAGCGGGCGTAGCTCCGCTCCTCGGGCTGATGGGTACGGTCGTTGGCATGATAAAGGTGTTTAACGTAATCTCACAGCAGGGCCTGGGACAGGCCAACGTTCTCTCCGGCGGGATCTCCGAGGCACTGATAACGACCGTAACTGGTCTCGCGATCGGTATTCCCGCGCTCATCGCGTACAATTTCTTCACAAGCAAGGCCGAGGGTTTCGTCCTGGACATAGAGAAATATACGGCCTCGCTTCTTCACAGGATCCGGCTCATGACCGAGTGCCGGGAGGAGACAGGCAGTGGAGTTTAATCCGAAGAAGAAGCGCCGGGTCCTTATCAACATAACATCATTGATCGACGTGATGTTCCTGCTGCTGATCTTCTTTATGGTCACATCGACCTTTCTTGATCAACCCGGGATGAAGCTCGAGCTCCCGTCGGCGGAGAGCGCCGAGGTGGCGAGAGTGGAGAAGCTGGTGCTCTATATAAGCTCGGATGACGAGGTTGTATTCAACGACCAGCCCGTCGCGCTGGACGATCTCGAGGAGACGATGCTCGCCGCACTCTCGGATATCGAGGACAGGACGCTTGTTCTCAACGCCGACAAGGCTGTCCAGCACGGGACAGTCATCAGGGTGATGGATATCGCGAAGAAACTCGGCCTCGAGAGGCTTGTTATCGGGATAAAGATGAAAGAGGACTGATCGCTTCCTAGAATGCGTATCCGAGTGTGAAGGAGAGGCCGTAGTTCTGGAAGTCGTCCTCGTCGATTGTCTCGGTATCGCCATTTATCTCGAAATCCCCGGTCAGGATCACTTTAGTGAAATTGTAGGTGAACCTCGCATCGAAGACGATGGTCCCACTGTCGGTCTCGTAGTCGAACCCGCCGCCAAGCACGATCCCGAAATCCGTAGTGTGCGTAAGGGATGAGAAATCGATATCGGCTGATAAGATCCACGAAGAGACTGCAAGTGTGGAGCCGAAGCAGTAGGCGAAACTCGGTCCGGCAAAGAGGGTCGGTCTGAATTTCTTGTCTGCTGAAAAGGCATATTTCGCCAGAAACGGCAGTTCGAAGTAGTCGAGGCTCACCTTCAGGTCGACATCGATGATTCCGTCAATAAGCGCGCTTCTAAATCCCTTCTGTGTATAAAGCAATTCAGGCTGGAGGCTGAAGTTTTCATTGATGGCGAAGTTGACGAATGCTCCCGCGGTGATACCCGTCTTCATTTCGATCGAATCATCCCAACCCTCCGGGGCCCCGGAGGCGTTCGACATGTTTATTCCGGCCTTGATGCCGAATGACGTTTCAGCAGCGGCAGCCCCTGTCGCCGAGATCATGGCCAGCAGCATGATTACGATGAATGTCAGTGTGAATCTCAAGATACTCTCCTTTGTTTTCAGAACCTGAAGGCGGCCCCGCATGTAGCGGATACGGTGCTCATATCCCCGATTCCGAAGAGTCCGTTGTCGCATATGATGCCGTCGATGCCTGCGGGGAGAAGTGAGAATTCCATCAGTCCGAAGTCGAGATATTTTACTGTCCCGCCGATGCTCCACGGTCCGGAGACGTAATAATCGATCCCGAAGTTCAGCCCCAGCGCGAAGTCCTTGCCGACCTCGATGTCCGTACCCATTCCGGTTGCCACTACACCGAGGGTGGCCATCGCGCCGAGGTAGAGGTCGGCCTTCGAGTCTGTCAGGAAGTGGTAGTTGAATCCCAGTGTCGGCAGGATGAAGTTCGGCGCTCCCTCTATGGTGATGTCGTCGGTCTCGAACCTGATATCGACGGCCTGCTTCCACCAGTTGAATGCCAGCTCTATCCCGTACCTCCGCTTCAGCACATATTCGAAACTTCCGAGGACGCCGCCCGAGGTGTTGACGTTTATCGACGCGGAGAAGTTGAGTAAATCGAACAGTCCGCCGCCGCAGTCGTTGTAGATCTCGGCGTGGTCATTGCCGACCGGCAGGCTCATCACTCCCTGTACACGCAGTATTCCCCAGTGCGAACGGCCCTCGAGCGTGGGCTGGGCGAGGGAAGTAGTGAAAAGAAGAATCGTGAAGATCGCTGAAAGGGGAACGGTTAACATCACCCTGGAAACGGTTTGTCTCATCGCTGTTCCTCCTCGAGCATCCGGAGTCCCGTTCGATTGGTATGCAGGTAAAACAGTACATTGGCCGGCTGATCACGGTCAACCGGAATTGGCGCATAATATATCTCCGGCGGGTCTTGACAGATGAGGAAAGAGGGATAGAATTTTAACGGATCGAGAAAAGTATTTCCGGGGAATGAAGTGTTGTTGTGCCGCCCCGTAGGTGAGGCGGTGGCAAATCCGGGTCCCCGGGAGGTCTCGTTCCAAGTACTCTCATATCTCTGAGGCGCCACGGATTCACAGAACGTCATGTGAACCCGTGGCGTTATTTTTATCCGGGTTTGCCTTTTAAGGCGAGTTGCTCGAGGATATCGAATTCCCTTGAAGTCCGCTCTTCCCACGACATGAAATTGTCCGCTGCGTATACTGCTGCGCCTCTGCCGAGAGTCTCTCTGAGGCTGGAGTCGAGCACGAGCCTCTCGAGGGCTGCGGCCATAGCGCCGGTGTCGCCGTTTTCCAGGAGCAGCCCCGTTTCACCGTCGCGTACTGTTTCTGACGTTCCGGCAATATCAAACGCAGCGACGGGGAGCCCGCAGAGCATCGCTTCGCACGGCGGCATCGACATGTTGGTAAGCTCGCTCGTAGCGGCGAAGATGTCGCACGACTTCAGCAGCCGCGGCATTCTATCGTAGGGTATCGCGCCGGTGAAATGCGTCATCCCGGCCAGTCCGAGGGTGCGGGACATCTCTTCCAGCATTGATCTGTCCGCTCCGTCTCCCGTG
>DAOVNN010000212.1 GCA_030630165.1 Candidatus Krumholzibacteriota bacterium | reverse complement strand
AGCCCACCGGCTATGTGGCCGACTACCGCATATATATCGAGATCCGCAACGAGGAAGGGAAGAGGGTCCGCGGCGAGGTCATCGAAAAGACCGTGACGACTCCGGAATACAAGATGACACGCAGTTCCGGCATGCTGTCAGAGGTGAAGAAGAAGGTCCCGCTGGGTTCGGGTAAATTCGACGTTGACGTTACTATCGAGGTGGTCAAGACCTCCCTGAAATACGAACGCAGGGCCGAGATCAGGATATACGGCAGGGAGCACGGGCTCTTCGAGATGTCTGATCCGGTATTTTCCGCCCCGGTGGACGGGAGAACAGGCCGCAAGCCTCCCTCCGGGGAGTTGTCCTTTTCCACCTGCTCGAAGGAAATATCAGAGGGATACAGGCAGCTCGCCGGCGAGGTCTATATCGGTTTCGAGGGATGGGTCCGGATAAGCTGGACGATCCTCTCCCCGATGGAGAAAAGGACCGGCCGGGGTATGGAAGTGACAGTGAAGGTGCAGGATTCGCAGAAGCATGTGAAGGCCTATTCGAGGCAGACATTCGAAGTGGACGGAGAGGGGAGGGGGATGTTCTGCATCGACATGAATGTCGACCAGCTGCCCCTCGGCTTCTACGAGGTCAACGCCGCCGTGTCGATTCCCAACACGACGAAAAAGGTCGTCAGGACGGGCAACTTCACCATGCTGCTCGGGAGAGCGATGTTCGACGAGTACTTCGAGGATACTCTCGAACTGCTCGGCTATACGGCTGACGACGACGATGTCGAACGGCTTCGCGGCATCACTCCCGAAGACCGTATAGACGAGTGGAACAGGTACTGGAAGTCGAAGGATCCGACGAGGACGACCGACCTCAATGAGGAACTGAGCGAGTTTCTGCGCCGGGTGAGATTTACCCTCGAGAACTTCTCCGGGCACGGGCCTGGATGGAGTTCCGACATGGGAAGGATCTACATAAGACACGGTCCTCCCGATAACGAGGTCGATCGCGACGGGCAGACACTTGGTACCAGACTGAAGATCTGGTACTACTACTCGAAGGGACTGGCCTTCATATTCGAGGATTCGATGGGATCGGGACTCTACAGACTTTACGATACGAGGAGTATCTGACCGGCCGATGATAAGACGTCTTCTGTCTATTGCCGTCTCTCTCATATCCGCTCTGCTGATCGTCTCATGCGGTGGTGGGGAAGTGTCGCCTGTTCTCAGGCTCGCCCTGCAGACCGAACCTACAAATCTCGACCCGGCTCTGGCGGTAGATTATTCCTCAGGCTGGGTCAGTTCCCTTATACATTCGAATGTCGTAAGGTTCGAACCGGACGGCTCGATCGCGCCCGATCTCGCCCGCAGCTGGTCGGTATCGGCGGATGGACTCGAGTATGTCTTCCACGTCACAGGCGGCATGTTCAGTGACGGCCGCCCTGTAACGGCGATAGACGTCGAGCGATCTCTTACAAGGCTTGTCGATCCTTCTACAGCCTCTCCGCGCTGGTGGGTACTCGAACCGGTAGCCGGTGCGTCTGACTTTCATGCCGGTCGCTCCGGTGGATGTTCGATAAAGGCAAGGGATGACTCCACGCTCGTCATAAGGCTCGGTTCTCCCGCTTCGCACTTTCTCAGCCTGCTCGCAATGCCGGCCGCCGGAATCGTCTCTCCCGCCGCGGCAGACTCCCTGGGAAGGGATTACGGGAGAACACCGACGGGCAGCGGGCCGTGGCGACTCGTCTCGTGGACCTCGGGCGATGAGATCGTCCTCGAGAGGAATCCTTTCAGCTGTGAGGCAGCTGCCGGTATCCCCGGGATCAACATACGTCTGATTCCGGAGAGTATGACCAGGATCGCGGAGTTCGAGGTGGGGAACCTCGATATTCTCGAGATCCCGCCGGCCGAGCTCGAGCTCTGGCGCTCGGCCGGAGTAAGACTGCTCAGGAGCCAGGAGCTGAGGATAGTCTACATCGGATTGAACACTGAAAAAGCGCCATTTGACGACCCCCGTGTGCGGCGGGCCCTGAACATGGCTGTTGATATAGATCTGGTGATCGGGCGGCTCCTGTTCGGAGCGGCGGAGAGGGCGACAGGAGTCGTCCCCGCCGGGTTGAGGGGATCCCCCCTTCCCGGTCCGCTATACAGGTATGATCCGGAAGGGGCCGTCAGGCTCCTCGAGGAAGCCGGCTATCCCGATGGTTTTACGATGGAGATATGGCAGAGAGAGAATCCCGAGTCGGGAAGGATACTCGAGAGCATGCAGGGATTCCTCGCCAGGGCCGGTATAGAAGTGAAGCTGGTCACGCGGGAGTGGAGCGCCTTCAAGCAGGCTGTCGACATGGGAACACCCGATGCGTTCTACCTCGACTGGTTCGCCGATTATCCCGAAGCGGGAAACTTTCTCGTGCCCCTGTTTCACTCGGAAAGCAGGGGTGGCGGCGGGAATCGGGCCGGATTCTCGGATGCGGCTGTCGACTCGATCCTCGACGCCGCTTCGGCGGTGAGCGATCCCGCTGCGAGATGGGAGTTGTACGCGGAAGCGGAGGGAAGGGTGCTGGAAGCGGCCCCCTGGATATTCCTCTGGTTCCCCGTCAGGTACGAGGTCGTCTCGCACAGGCTGGAGGGGTATGAGATACCTGTGATCTTTAACGGACAGAGGTTTACGGGGGTATCGCTGAGATAATGGGCAGATTTATCGCCAGAAGGCTTCTGCTCCTGATACCGATCCTCTTCGGTGTCGTAACTGTAACATTTATAATAATGTATGTCATACCAGGCGACCCCGTGCTCTCCCTCGTCGGAGAGAGGTACGACGAGGAGACCCTCGATCGGCTGCGCGGGGAGCTGGGGCTCGATCGTCCACTCGCCCTCCGTTATATCGATTACCTCGGACGGGTGGCGAGGTTCGATTTCGGAAGGTCGTTTGTAACGGGAAGGCCGGTGCTCGATACGATACAGGAGAGGTTTCCCCGCACCCTCGCCCTCGCGGGGGCGGCGATGCTCATCGCCGTGGCGGGTGGACTGGCGGCCGGGGCCGTCGCAGGTTCCGGGCGGGTGCCGTGGGTCGGGAAGGGGCTTATGGCCCTCACCCTCGTGGGTGTGTCGATCCCTGTTTTCTGGCTGGGCCTTCTGCTGATACACCTTTTTGCAATAAAGCTCGAGATACTTCCTCCGTCGGGATACGGGGGAGGCTCGATAAGGTACCTCATCCTGCCGGCCCTGACCCTTTCCTTCGCCTCGATGGCAACGGTCGCGAGGGTCACGAGGGCGGGGTTCCTCGAGGCGGGCTCGGAGGATTTCGTAAGGACGGCCAGGGCCAAGGGGCTCGGTGAGAGGGCCGTGATGGGGAAGCATGTCTTCAGGAACGCGCTGATCCCTGTGGTGACGATCGTCGGAACAGATTTCGGGAGCTACCTCGGTGGATCGGTCCTTACCGAATCGATATTTGGATGGCCCGGGCTCGGGAGGCTGATCGTCCAGTCGATACTGCGAAGAGATTTCCCCGTCATCCAGGGAGCGGTCCTGTTTATGGCGATCCTCTTTGTTCTTGTAAATCTCATTGTAGATATAAGTTACGGATTCATAGACCCCCGGATACGAGGAGAGGGGGCGAAGGAGTAATGGCTGCGGGAACGAATACGGGCGATGCCGCCGCGAGGCGCGGAGAAACAGAAAAAGCGGTGGCGAGGTTCTTCTCCAACCGGACTGCCGCAGCGGGATTGATCGTCCTCGGTGTGATCGTCATCGTCACGATCCTTCCCGGCCTGGTCACCCGCTTCGACCCGATCGGAATGGATCTGCCCGCCTCTCTTCAGGCTCCGTCGGCGGAGCATCCGCTGGGTACCGATTCGTTCGGCCGCGACGTCCTCTCAAGGGTCCTTCACGGAGGAAGGGTATCGCTCGGGGTCGGGCTCACGGCCAGGACCATTTCGCTTATCCTCGGCCTTCTTGCCGGCACCATCGCGGGATATTTCGGCGGACGGCTCGACAACTTCATCATGAGGCTCGCCGACATTACCTTCGCCTTCCCGACCCTCCTGCTGCTGATCGCGATCATGGCAGTTGTCACGCCCGGGATGGGGGCGCTCAGCGTGGCCCTCGGAGCGGTCGGATGGGCGGCGATGGCGAGGCTCGTGCGTGCCCAGATCCTCTCGATAAGGGGGAGGGACTATGTCCAGGCAGCCAGGGCCGCCGGGGCTGGGCATCTCAAACTCATTGTAAGATATATACTTCCACAATGTCTCTCGCCGCTGGTGGTGGTCTTCACTCTTGGGCTGGGAATGACGATCATGGCAGAGTCGAGCCTGAGTTTTCTCGGGCTCGGTATCCAGCCTCCCCACCCGAGCTGGGGCGGTATGATATCGAGGGGGATACCCTTCATGCGCACGGCGCCATGGCTGACGATCCTTCCCGGCCTGGTCCTGACACTTGTGATATGCTCGATCAACCTCGTCGGGGATGGACTGCGCGACGCCCTCGATCCGAGGAGACTCGTACCGCCGAAAGGCGGGAGGAAATGATATGACGAATTCGGCGGCACAGATCAATGAGGAGATAGCTGGAGCGGTGGAGAAGCTCGGCTTCGACTGGAGGACCTCGTGGGCGAAGGTCGTGACGGATACATCGGGAAAGCTGCATGTTTCCGTCAGCCGGCGGGAGATATACGAAGAGCTCCGACCACGGGCTGATGTGGAGATCGAGCTGGCAGGTTCCTCCTCGGCGAATATCCTCTGGGCCGTCTCGAGCGTGGTCGATGTGAGGCGGGAGCCGGAGCATTCCTCCGAGCTCCTCACCCAGGCTATCATGGGCGAGATGATGGTCCGGCTCGACTTACGTGGCGACTGGTACCTCGTCATGCTCGACG
This sequence comes from Candidatus Krumholzibacteriota bacterium, assembly GCA_030630165.1. Taxonomy (GTDB): domain Bacteria; phylum Krumholzibacteriota; class Krumholzibacteriia; order Krumholzibacteriales; family Krumholzibacteriaceae; genus JAUWCL01. The sequence continues at coordinate 493 of DAOVNN010000212.1, read as the reverse complement.
ACGGGTATCACGGCTGGGTACGTTCGTGGAATGTCGGCGAGTTTCCCCGGGAGACGGCCGAATCGTACGGGGAGCAGGCAGGCTCCATGGTCTCGGCGAGCGTTGCTTACGTACTGGCCGAACCGAAGGCGGGAAGCCTCCCTGTTTCGGATGTAACGGCAGGTTCAATTGTCGTAACTGGCGATATCATAGATGGTTATGCCGCAGTTGAACTTCCGGGGGGCAGGTCGGGTTTCCTCGAGGCCGGGGCGCTCGAGGACCTGCCGGAAGGGCCGGCGGCCAGGGAAGCGTTGCTGGAAAGGGCGAGGCGTTTTCTCGGGATACCCTACATATGGGGAGGCACCTCGGCGAAGGGGTTTGACTGCAGCGGTCTCGTCAAGCGGGTCTTCAGGATGGAGGGGATCGAGACGCCGAGGGATGCTGACCAGCAGTCGGCGACCGGCAGCCCGGTCGAGGCGGCTGCCGGCATGATACCCGAGGCGTCGCTTCTCTT
>DAOVNN010000153.1 GCA_030630165.1 Candidatus Krumholzibacteriota bacterium | reverse complement strand
GCATCGCTTCTGATATTATCGGGCATCTCCTCTATCGCGACAATGTCCGAAACGGCCAGTCGCCCGCCCGGTTTCAGAACGCGGTAGACCTCTCTGAATACCTGTTGCTTGTCGGGGGAGAGGTTGATGACGCAGTTTGAGATGACCACGTTGACGCTGTTGTCCGCCGCCGGGATATGCTCGATCTCGCCAAGCCTGAACTCGACGTTTGTAAAGCCGCCTTCCTCGGCGCCGAACCTCGACTTGCTTATCATCTCGGGCGTCATGTCGATGCCGATCACTCTGCCGCTCCCGCCGACCTTTGCGGAGGAGAGGAAGCAATCGATTCCCGCCCCGCTGCCAAGGTCGAGGACCGTATCGCCCTCCTCGAGCGAGGCTATCGCCACTGGATTGCCGCATCCCAGGCCGAGGTTGCTTCCCTCGGGAAGGTCTGCCAGTTCGACGGCCGTGTATCCCAGGAAGGTGGATACCTCGTCGGCGACAGGCCCGGCTTCCGAGCAGCATGATGGCCCGCAGCATCCCTTTGATTCCGCAGCCTCCGCGTACTTTTTCCTCACTTGGTTCCTCAACTTGTCTTTGCTGACATTTGACATCTTATTGTCCTTTCTCATTGAGATTGTCTGGAAGTTCCTCGACGAAATCCCTGATCTCATCGCGAACACGCCGGTAGACATCCAGTTTTTCTTTCTCACCCTCGACAGCCTCTGCCAGGGCCGGTGGATCGTCAAAGCCCGCATGAACGATCTTCGCCGCGCCGGAAAAGATCGGACATGTCTCGCGGGCGTTGTCGCATACGGTCACAACGTAATCGAATGCGGCGTCGAGAAATCCCCGTACGTTCTTTGACCTGGCGCCCGAGATGTCCACACCGGCTTCTGCCATCACCCTGACGGCGTTCGGATTGAGCCCGTGGGTCTCGGTTCCTGCCGAGACCGCTTCGATGTTGCCGTTCCTGAGGTGCCTGGCCCATCCTTCGGCCATCTGGCTCCTGCACGAGTTGCCAGTGCAGAGAAAGAGTATCTTCAGTCTTTCGCTCATTGTCTCGATCATCCTTCCTCGCAGCTGCCATTCGAGCAGTACTGTGCGGCGCCGCACCTGGCAATTTTTCTCAGGTATTTACGGTCAGCCTTGATCTCCTTCGAGTGGTCGAGTGATTCACCGAGCCAGTCCATGACCGTTACGATCGGCTCGGTCTTTGCCATTTCAGAGAGCCTGTAGTAGACCCACCGGCCGTTCTTGCGGCTGGAAACCAGTCCCGCGTTCTGCAGGATGCTCATGTGCCGTGAGACGGTCGCGGGGGCGAGGCCCAGCATCTCGGTCACCTGGCATACACAGAGCTCGACCATCTCGTGGAGGGCCATCACGGTCCTCAGGCGATTGCCGTCGGACAGGGCCTTTGTGACTGAGAGTACGTTTTTCATCTTCCCGCTCCTATAGTTCTATATTTAGCCAATCATCGAAATGTAATCTAATGTGTTGTATGAATCCTGTCAACCAGAACTCGAACGCAGCCATGTTAAAGTCAGACCCGAACTAAGAATCAGAAAAGAAGCAGCGGCGGGAAAAAATATAATATGGTATAATCCGATCGGGCTAGAGACCTCACTCTGCAATAGCCAGCTCCCGATCCGCGGATGCGCCTGCGCGCACCAGCCGGAGCGTCGAGCGGAACAGACTGGAGGTGCCAGATGAGCCTCACTGTTAACGGATCGGCAGCAAAAGCCGGGATCTTCTGTATCGTTCTTGCTCTCATCTGTATCGTTTCTCAGGCGGATGCCACGACCGATATCGGCATCTACGTTGATGAGGGTCACTCGGAATGCTCGTCATACCCCGCCCTTTACCAGGTCGTCAATTTCTGGGTGTGGGTACTCCCTGGAAATGACGGGATGATCTGCGTCGAGTACGAGATCACGACTCCGGCGAATGTCATCGAGGCGGCCACGACAGTCAATCCGGAGGCCGGTTACTCTATCGGGGACGCGATCGTCCCTCCAGGAGCGACCGTATGCTTTCCAACCTGCAGGACGGACTGGATATGGATTCATCAGCTGACCTGCCTGGTCACCGATTCAGTGCCATCGATCATCACGCTCGATCCCCACGGAGATTACGGGATCATGCGGGCGTTGAACTGCATCGAACCGGGGGAGCATTACGAGACGATGACCAAGGTCAACGACGTGTATCTCTTCCAGGAGTGTGTTCTGGCGAATCAGGAATCAAGCTGGGGGGCGATCAAGTCCCTGCTGAAGTGATTTTGCGATGAACAATCCGGTAAAATATCCCGCCGGCGAGGGTCGCTGGAAAGAAGATGGCCGCGCTATAGCCCACATCGACATGGATGCCTTCTACGCCGCAGTCGAGATCCTCGACTTTCCCGAGCTGAAGGGGCAGCCCGTTGTCGTAGGAGGGGACTCGAACAGGGGTGTAGTCTCCGCGGCGAGTTACGAGGCGCGTAAATTCGGGATCCACTCGGCGATGCCGATATTCCGCGCGAAGCGACTCTGCAGCGGCCTGGTCATCAGGCCCGGCAGGATGACGAGATATGTCGAACTCTCACGTGAAGTGATGCAGGTCCTTCACATGTTCTCCCCTCTCGTGCAGCAGATCTCGATAGATGAGGCGTACATCGACCTGACCGGTACGGCGAAACTCTTCGGCCGGCCCCCCGCTGCGGTAAAAACGGTGAAAAAGGAGATCCTCGCCGCCACCTCGCTGACCTGTTCGATCGGCCTTTCATCGAGCAAGCTGATCGCGAAGGTAACCTCCGACATGAACAAGCCCGACGGGATCACGATCGTTCCGCCCTCGCGCATGATGGAATTTCTCCGCAGCCTCCCGGTCGGTGCGATTCCAGGTATAGGGGGAAAGAGCGAGGAGCAGCTGAGGCAGCTCGGCGTCCGTGAGATCGGTGACCTGTCGCGCTACGACCCCGAGTATCTCGAGGAGAGATTCGGGAAGTTCGGCAGGCGCCTTTCGGCGATTGCCGAGGGGCGGATCCACTCAGAGCTGATTCCCTGGTCCCAGCCGAAATCAGTGAGCAACGAGCTGACAATGCCGGAGGACACCGGCGACATGAGGACACTGGAGAAGTATCTGATGGGCCTGGCCGACAAGGTCGGCCGGCGCCTGCGCAGGCAGGGGTTGAAGGGCAGGACTGTCACCCTCAAGGTGAAGACCCACAGGCACAGATCGATCACGAGGAGCTCTACGCTCGAGAAGCCTGTCAGCCGGGGAAAGACGATTTACGAAGAGTCCCGCCGGCTCCTCGGCGAATACGGTGTTCCGGTGGCTCTGAGGCTGATAGGGGTGGGCGTTTCCGGGCTGGAACCCGAAAGCGGCAGCGGCCAGTTCGCGATGTTCGAAGGATCCTCCCTCGAGGAGGAGAAATGGGACCGCGTCGAGAAAGCCGTCGACTCGATCCTCGACCGATTCGGGCGCGAATCGGTGCGCAGGGGCAGACAGTTCGAGTAGGATCTGCCTGCAGCGCGGGGATCGGCGGCCGTACAGAGCCTACCAGCTTGTCCCTTCTTTTCTGCTGTTGGGCGGATATTTCTTCAGCAGCTTCTGGACGGAGTAGTTGATCTGGTCGTTGATCCTGCTGCGGTCCTCGAGGACCCCGGTCGCCCAGCCTCTCCATATAAGCTGCTTGTCTTCACGGTCGACTATATCGAGGATCAACGTTCCTTCCTTGTACTGGTAGACGTTAGTGTGAGGGTACCAGTATCCGTAGTGATGGGTGACGTCGACCCTGTTCCTGGCAGTGAAGTAATAAGCAAGGAGACAATCGGGATGGCCTTCCTCGATCTTCGTGAATCCCTTCTTAGCCATCTCGGTGTTGACCGCGTTTTTGACGTGACCCTCGATAAGGGGGTCGTTCATCAGGGGATTGTCTTCGGTGCCCTTGACGTGTGGGATCCACCTGTATGTCTTGTATTTCGAGAAGTCTGTCTCCCGGTTGTAATCCGTCTCGACCTGGACAGTGGAACATCCTGTTATGAAGATGATTGCGGTGAGCGCGACTATGATTGCGGATCTTTTCATTTCGACCTCCAGTTCTCAGGGGATGCCATGACGAATATAACACCACCGGAGGCCGTCTTCAACGATAATGGAGCGGGACATCGCCTGCCGGGCCCCCTGACCGGGAGCCGGGGGATGCTCAATATCCGATTGTAAGCCGCAGTGTAACGCTGTATTATCGCCGGGCAGGCTTATTGGTATTCAGGCTGGAGCGATCATCGTGCAATTAAGAAAACTTCGGTATCTCAACCTGCTCGTAGTGATTATCGCCATGATGGTCATCTCGCCCTTCACGGCCAGATCGCCCGCCCTCAGGATGGTGAACAACATCGTCCTGACCCTCGTCCTGCTCTCGGTCGTCTATACGGTAAAGAAACAGAAGGCGGCATTTCTGCTCGGGCTGGTGTTGGGTATTCCCTGGGTGCTGTTATCCTGGCTTCATCTCATCGATTCCGTCACGTTCCCCCCCGGAACACTCTCTTTGATGTCGATGATCTTCGACGGATATATCATTTATATACTCCTGCGTCACATTATCAGGTCGAAGAGGATCACAGCCGACATCTTGTACGGTGCGGTCAGTGTCTATATCCTTCTCGGGATATTCTTCGCGTCCCTCTATCTCTTCTTCGATGCAATAACGCCGGCGGAGCTGTTCGTGTTTGCGGGCGCAGGTAATACAGGCGTCCCGGTCGACGGCCCCGGCATGTTCTATTTCAGTTTCGTGACACTGACTACCCTCGGATACGGCGATATTCAGCCGGTAGCGGACATATCGAAGATGTTCGCGATTCTGGAGGCGATGACGGGAGTACTCTACTCGGCCGCCCTGATCGGACGGCTGATCGGCCTCTACGTCGCTCAAGACGGCAAGGGCGCCGATAAAGATCCCGGCAGAGACCAATGATTGATATCCTCAGAAATTCGGTGATGATAACGGGCTTCGTCTTTGTGATGATGCTCGTGATCGAGTATGTCAACGTCGTCACAAGCGGCCGGTGGGGCGAGCGGCTTGCCCGTAACAGGGCGGGGCAGTATATCCTCGCCGCATTGCTCGGCGCGCTGCCGGGGTGCCTCGGCCCCTTCGCGATCGTAGCGATGTTCTCCCACAGGATCGTCGGGCTAGGTGCGGTCATCACCGCTATGATCGCTACGAGCGGCGACGAGACCTTCGTCATGCTCGCCCTGATACCTAAGCAGACGATGATCCTTATCCCCGTACTGATGGCGACGGGTATCCTTGCCGGTATCCTGACCGATTCGCTCTCGCACAAGGTGAGTTTCCTCGAGAAGATGCACTGCGATGGCCTTGTCGTGCACGAAGGGCATGAAGGCAACTATTTTCCCCATGGCAACATCGCCCGCCAGTGGAGAAACTGCACGCCTGCGAGGGGAATCCTTGCTGTTGCAATCGTTCTTCTTCTGTTCGCCGTGATAACGGGGCAGCTGGCCCATAATGGGCACGGACTGGGGGATATGGGTGGGGCTGCGCCCGAGACGATCGATCAGATGCATGAAGATGAAGGCGCCCATGACCACGATCATGAGGAGCCCGCTGCCGATCATGATCATAAGAAAGCTGTTGCCGGCGACGCACATGCGGAACATGAAGGTTGGGGGTGGATCCGCATCACACTTCTTGTCACATCGATCCTTGCCTTGTTCATCGTGGTAACGGTTCCAGATCATTTTCTCGACGAGCACCTGTGGAGACATATCGCCATCCGCCACGTTCCGCGGATATTCCTGTGGGCCTTCGGAGCCCTGCTCGTCCTGTATCTGCTTACCTCGAATCTCGACGTTGATCTCGGCAGTCTCGTCTCGAGGGGGCAGTGGTTCGTGCTGCTCGCGGCGTGTCTTGCAGGACTGATTCCCCAGTCGGGGCCTCATCTGATATTCGTGACCCTCTTTATTGGCGGGTATATACCGATGAGCGTTCTGCTCGCCAACTCGATCGTCCAGGACGGCCACGGCATGCTGCCCGTGCTCGCCCATTCGCGGCGGGTCTTCATATTGATCAAGATCATTAATCTCGTTTTCGGCCTGCTGGTCGGTGCTGCAGCGATGGCTGCGGGTATCTAGGACAGCCGGGAGAATAATGCCTGACTATGAATTCAATCGCATAGTGACCCACAACGATTTCGACGGGATCGTCTCTGCGGCGATCTGTTCCCTGGTGACCGGATGCGACCATGTCATATTCACAGGACCCAATTCGATCGCCAGGGCCGAGGTCTCGGTCGGACCCTCCGAGATCGTCTGCGACCTTCCCTATCCGCTCGACTGCGGGATGTGGTTCGACCATCACCCGGGCAATCTCGATGCTGTGAAACTGAGGGGGATCGATCCGGCCGGTATCCCCGGCAGGTTCGACGAGAAACCGTCGTGCGCGCGGGTCGTTCTGGAGTATTTCACCGTTGAGAGCTTCGAGATGCCCGCGCACATCGCCGCGACAGTAGACGAGGCGGATATGATCGATTCGTTCGACTACCGCAGCGTTGCCGAGTGGAGGGAGGAGACCCCCGGCAAGCTCGTCGACATGAGCATCAAGTCGGATTTCCGCGATTTCAGGGAGCAGACAAGATTCCTTCAGCGCCTCACGGAGATGGTAAGGGAGATGCCGCTGGTGGATATCGTCTCGGATGAGGAGATATCCGCCCGGATCGAGAATTACAAAGCAGGCGAAGAGAAGATGATGAAACTCATCGCGGAATCGGTCTCATTCCTTGCAGAGGATACCGGCCGCGAGCTGATCATAATGGACTTCACGCATCACAAGAGAAGGCCGAGGGTGATCCGCAACCTCGCCTACATGCTCTATCCCGACGCCCTCGGCGCGATGACGATAAACTCGCTCTTTCGCCGCGGGACGAAAACGAACGATCTGAGCATCACGATATCGCTGTCGATGAACATGACGGGGCGTGATCACGGCAAGGACATGGGCGAGATCATGCG
>DAOVNN010000021.1 GCA_030630165.1 Candidatus Krumholzibacteriota bacterium | reverse complement strand
ATCGAGACGAAGAAGATGATTCTTTTGAAGTGATGATGCGATTTCTCATAACCGGATGAGAGTTCAGGGGGGCAGGCAAGTGAATCACCTGAGGGGACAGGCACTCACTCGGTGATTGACTAATGCAGACTAACCCTTAATGAAGCCGACCTGCCTTCGGCAGGAGGGTACGCGGCGTGAAAAACTAAGATCAGATTGTATGGGAAGATACGTACTCCGTTGGGAATCCCGAGATTGATAAGCAGCACAAAGGAATGTTTGAGTGGGGCAACCGGCTTCCTGAATTATCCAATGAGATGGATATTAAACCTATCGTTGCTTCACGAGAATCTTATCACTAAATCAAGCCGGATGCAGGTGATGGCAAATAGCCGCGCTTGACCCGCAGCGTCAGGTAGTGGATAGAAGAGTGTATGGGATGAGATATTTTACTTGGGGATTTTTCTGTAAAATCCTATATCAAGGTAGAAACTGAAGACATAAATGCTAGAATAGAAGCTGCCATCAAAGTTACCGTGGGTACCAAAAGGAATCATTTGGGAAACGTATTTGTTTATAGAAAGAATGCCACGTTTGGCCAACTGAGAGGTGATGGATGTCTGTTGAGTATACTTACGACGAAGAGAACAATATCCTCTATACGCGCTTCTTCGGTGTGGTGATCGACAAAGACCTCAGGGATCAGGCGGAGGCTGTTGCAGCAGATCCCCGGATCAAGCCTGGAGTGCGAGAATTAGTTGATTTGGCCGGCATTGAGGATATCCAGGGCTCGTCAAGTTCGCTCGAGCACAATATCCGAATAGACCGTGCCCATAGCGAGAAACTAGCTGGGATGCGAACGGCAATAGTTGCAAGTACCGACTTGCTGTTTGGATTTGCGAGGATGTACCAGACGCTCGCTGAGTTACAAGGGTCACCATTAACAGTTGAGGTCTTCAGAACTGTCGAAGAAGCCCGGGAGTGGCTCGGGTTACAAGACGACGAGGTCTGACTATGCATGAACCTGCCGGACTTGTCTGGCATGGTGGCTGAAAAGGCGACCCCCATTCCACCCTGTATCCGCGGGTTATGCTAACGTTAGGTGAACCGCTGGGAGTCGACTCTGCTTGCGTGGGGGATTCCGATGCTGACACGGGCCATGAGGACACGGAACGGTATTTTCGCCCTGATCGGGGCGGGTGCACTCGTGCTCAAGAGTTCCCACAGCGAATCCCGCGCCTTAGCTCAGCCGTAAGGCGGCCAATTTGAACCAAATAAGTTGGAGATGATAACCATGCGAGCTAGAAGCGTCATTTTTTTATTCGGATTCCTGCCGCTACTTGCTGTTATGGCGTGCTGGAATGGAGGTAAGGTTCCGGCTGTCACGAGTCTGGCGTTTGATAGCGGAAACTGTGCCGGATGCCTGCTGGGAGCGGACGATAGGCTTTCTTCGTTTGTCGTGCGGACTGAAACAGACTACGAATCACTAACGGAAAAATGTGATCACATCGGGGAAGAGTGGTTTCCTCCGCGCCCTGGTCGCGAGGAAGTCTTAGTCTACGTGTCACTTGAAGATAGCGGCTGCAAGGGGTGTCTCGATATAGTGAACGTTCGAGAGACGAGCCGAGAGATCGTTGTTGAAGCAGAAGGCGGCTTTCAGGGTGCTTGCGAGATGTTGATCACGCCTGGTGCATGGGCTCTCGTGCCGAAGACGAAAAAGCCGGTTACGTTTGAATATCGCGAGGTACTTTGTCCTGATGATAAATAATTGTCCGCTATGTTCCAGTAGTAGTGCCATCTTCTATCAAAACGACAATAAGCTTTATTATCAATGTAATAATTGCCTGAGCATATTTCTGGATAAAGCACTGAGACTTGATAAGAAAGCGGAAATGTCACGTTACAAAGAACATAACAATGATATTGATGATGAGAAATATCAAAAGTTTGTTTCCCCGATATCTTCAGCGATCATGAGAGACTTTACTCAAGACAGTAAAGGACTTGATTTTGGCGCAGGCCCCGGACCCGTGATCTCCAAGGTGCTGAATGATAACAAATTCTTCATCAGGCAATATGATCCCTTTTTCCATGACTATCCTGATTTACTGAATGAAAAGTATGATTATATCGCCTGTTGTGAAGTGATAGAGCACTTTTATGATCCCGCAAAGGGATTCAGGTTGCTGAAGGAATTATTACTGCAAAATGGCAAGCTCTACTGTATGACTCAGATTTATGACGAGAGCATTGATTTTCATAATTGGTATTATAAGAACGACCAGACTCATGTATTTATTTATCACAAGAAAGCATTTCATTGGATAAGAGAAGAATATGGGTTTTCTGATGTGACGATAGAAGGACGCCTCATAACATATTGCAATATACCACGGAGATCAGACTATGGATAATAATCCCGCAAATGAGACATTGAAGACAATACACCAGAGAAGAAGCATACGCCAGTTTCAGGATAAGCCTGTTGAAGACTCACTGATACAGGCTGTTCTCGACGCTGCCAATCAGGCGCCATCCGCGCACAATCAGCAATCGTGGCGGTTCATCGTCATCCGGGATCAGAAGAAGCATCAGCTGGCTCAACTCGTTTCAGAGAAAGCGTCTGATTTTCCCAAGCCATCCTCGTCGATCCTGCGAATGGCCGCGCGGAGTATCCAGAGTGCGCCTGTCGTCATCGCTGTCATGAACACGGGAACACTCATTAGCCATGGAGTCGAATTATTTAATATCGAACAGGAACTTTCCGGGGATTTCTTCCGCACGATGGAAATCCAGAGTTCCGCCGCGGCAGTGGAGAATCTTCTGCTTGCGGCATCCTCGCTCGGTCTCGGGAGTGTCTGGCTTGGTGTCCTGTTTCTGATCAAGGATGACGTGTCATCGTTTCTGGGAGAAGCCAGGGGTGAGTTCATGGCCGTTATTCCTCTTGGTTATCCGCAGAGAGGCCATAAGGGTCCGAGGAAACAGGAATTGGAGTATGTCGTAAAGAATCTCTGACAGGTGTACAGATTCCAAAAACCTGTACTTGTGCGATGGATGATATTTCGTTATATGGCTGAGTATTGACGCATAACGTTCAAAGAAGGGAAGAGTAATGAACTTTCGTAGTCTGTTGATCGGTTTTCTGGCCGGAGTGATCCTGGTAAGTGTCGTTGGGTGGTTGATGATGCCGGGATTGATGTTGAAAGAGTACCAGAGTCCCTATGGGCTGGAAGAGACAGTTGAAAAGATCAAGCAAAACGCGATTGTCGAAGGATGGGTCGTGTCAAGCGTATCGAAATTAGACGAATCCGTAAAGAAACATGGTGGAGGCGAGTTGTTGCCGGTGAGGCTGATCAATCTCTGTCAGGCCCATCATGCGTTTACCATCCTGAGTGAGGATGGGAGCAAGATCGTTTCCGTAATGATGCCGTGCACCATAAGCGTTTATCAGAAGGCCGACGGGAAGACATATATCGGCGCTATGAATGCGGGATTACTTGGAAAGATGTTCGGTGGGACCATAGCCAGAGTGATGGGTGGAGACGTGGCGAGACAGCAGCGGAAATTCATCTCATTTGTTCATGAATAATGTCTGAAAGTACACTAAGAATAACAACGGAAATCGAATCAGGGAAAATAAGTGAAGATCTCAGGTATGCGAAACAAGGGTGAATCTATGGGGTCGTGGGTCTGGCTTGTGCCCGCCGCGTATGTTGTCCATGTGCTGGAAGAGGCGTTCGGGGGACATGGCCTGATGGAATGGATGGCTGCCGGTGGAGGAGTCGATCTGTCGATGGCTGAATTTCTCGGCGTCAATATGTTCGGCCTGGCTGCACTGTGCATCGCTGCGTGGGCAGCCCGGAGGTGGAAGTTCTGGCGGTGGCCCCTGGTGAGCGGAGCGACGATCTTTGTCGCCAACGGCGTCTGGCACATCGCCATATGCGCGATGACCTGGTCGTATATTCCCGGCGTATTGACGGGACTTCTGCTCTATATTCCCCTGGGCTGCATTGTGATCTTCCGACTGCGGCATCTTATACCGCCGAGATCCTTTATTATCGCTATAGTGATCGGCATGTTGATTCACGGGGCAACGATATGGATCGTGCTGCGGATGCCCGGTTTTCAGATGGGATGATCGTGGACTGGAAAAAGAGAAAAAGGCTCCTCGCGACAAACGTACTCCTGATCGCGGCGCTCTTTCTGCTGGTGACATTCAACAAGGAGTATCTGAGGCCGGCGTTCGGTCATGCTCCGGTTATCGGGATACTTACCGACTGCCTGCCCAATTTCCTGGCTGCCTGTCTGATAAGCCTTGCCGCTGTCAACGGGGTTGTTTCAAGAAGGCCGGATCATGGACGGCTTTTTGTGTATATCGGCTCCTCTCTGGTATTCCTTGTATTACTCGTTGAAGAATTGAGGCCGATGTGGGGAGCCAGTACGCAATATGATCTGTACGATATCCTGGCAAGTGGAGCAGGCTCATTGACAGCGATATTGATCTATGAGCTGATAATCAGGAGTCGGCAGGAAGCCTGATTTTCCGTTCCGCATTCATAATAAAAAAAGCCGGTCGGCATATGCCGACCGGCTTCATTATAATCTATTCCTGATAATATCTAGTTCAGCGTCATCTCGCGGTTGTCGACGATGACGGCATCCTTGCGCAGCTGGTCGTACCAGAGGGCGAGGAAGCGCGACGCGCTTTCCTGCCTGAGCTGCTGGAGTATCGCCTGTCTCTGGGCGGCCATCTCGGACGGTTCGCCCGGCGACCTGTCTGTTATCTGGATGATGAACCATTCCTGGTTCCCCTTTATCGGAGGACTGATCCTGCCGGTCTGCAGCTCGTAGGCTGCCGTGGCGAATCCTGTTCCCGTGCCTATCCCGGGGATCGACTGATCGACGGCGAACGGGGTCGTCTCGACCATCTCCAGTTCGAAGGAATGAGCGGCCTTCTCGAGGTCGCCGCCTGTGGTTGCCATGGCGCGGAGCTGCTTCGCCGTTTCGAGAGCGGCGTTCTCCCTGCGATCGGCCCTGATCCTCTCAGTAAGCTGCGGCCTGAGCTCATCGAGAGGCATCGTCGATTCGCCGATGATCTCGATTATCTCGATTATGTAGATATACTGCTCGGTTTCCATCGTACTGCTGATCTTGCCGACATCGGTGTTGAAGGCGAAGTTCACGAGACGCGGCAGATAGCCGTGATCCTTGATGAACGAACCCTGAACGAACGGCTCGGGCTCGGTGACTTCGATGCCGAAGTCCGCGGCGGCAGGGGCGAGGCCCTTTTCCGTGATAGTCTCACGAAAGTCGGTCAGGAGAGTCCTGAGCGAATCGATCGTCTCGTATCCCGGCTCGACGCGCATCAGGATATGGCTCGCCTTGACCTTCTCGACCTCTTCCTCGACCGTCTTTTCTTCAGTCTTTATCAGGTGGTATCCGAAGCTCGTCCTCACCGGCTCGCTGATCTCTCCGGGCTTGAGCGCGAAGGCAGTCTCGGTAAAGAGAGAGTCCATTATGCCGCGGCTGAAGAAGCCGAGGTCACCGCCCTTCCGGGAGGTGTTGAAATCGTCCGATTCCTGAGTGGCTGCCTCGGCGAAATCATAACCGCCTACTATCTCCTCGCGAAGCTCGGTCATCCTTTCGAAGACATCCTGCTCGTCGAGGTCGGTCGGGGCCTTCTCGATCCTGACCATCCTGATCGCCCTTTTCTCGGATGTCTTGAAGTCTTCCTTCTTTTCCTCGTACAGGGCCGATATTTCGGCTTCGGTCGGCTCGTACGGAACTTCCTCGACACCAAAGGGGACCTTGACGTAACGGGCCTTTATTCTCGTGTTCTGCCTGTTGAACCTGTCGCGGATCTGTCTCTCGGAGACATGGATCTGAGATGAGAGCATCGTCTCGAGCTTAAGCTCGGGCATGACCGAACGTCCCCATCTTTCCAGATCCGTCCAGTCGGCGTCGGGGTTCGACAGGGCCTGAAGGTATGCCTGGTAATCGAAATTGCCGTCTTCACCAGTGAACATCTGTCTCAGTGTAGGGTGAGGGTTCCGCCTCAGGAAGGAGACGAGCTCGTTGTCGGTGATGGTGATTCCCATCCTGTCGATCTCCCGCGCGATGATCGCCTTCTGTATCCCCATCTCCCAGGCCTGCTCGCTGAGCATGTATGACTCGGTGTCGCTGGGCCTGTAGTCCTCGCCGCGCTGCGCCCTCATATTGGCGTACAGTTCCTGGAAATTATTGGAGTACATCTGCCGGCTTAGCTCGATCCCGTCGACCGAACCGATTATGTTGCTCTGCTGGTCGGGCCGTCTGCCGCCGCCCCTCTGGTTCATTCCCCAGACGGCAAAGATCGAGACGATGAATGCCACCACTACGATCCACAATATCGTTTTCGTATTTTCGCGCAACTGTTTAAGCATCTGGCGCTACCCTTACCTTTCGATACAATTCGAATAGACAATTCGAATACTCAGAAATCATTCAGTCATAATCCATTAAACTAGCAAATAAGGTGTTCTCTTGCAAATCTTTTAACGGCGTTGACACCTTTCGCGTGGCGGTGGTAGTTTCCACGGGACATGATTTTAAAAAGATCCTCGAATACGTTCCGTGGAGGGCTGTCTGTACGGCTATCCGCGGTCGCCGTTCTGGCGGTACTGCTGCTTCCCGCGATGCCCCGGGGCGCCTCGGGCGAGGTCTACCTCTGGCCGATGCACGGCAACAGGCGCCTCAGCTCGAGTTTCAGCGAATACAGGGAAGGGCATTACCATGCCGGTATAGACCTTCGCTCCTACGGGGCGATAGGCCTGCCGTGTCTCGCCGTATCGGAGGGACGGGTGGTCAGGGTCAAGGCAGGCGCCTACGGGTACGGGAAGGCGCTCTATCTCAAGCTCACAGACGGTCGTACGGCGGTCTACGCCCATCTCGACCAGTTCAACAGATCGATCGATTCCCTCGCCTGGCATTACAGGGTGCACAGGGAGACGAACTGGTGCGATTTCAGGCTGCCCGATGGTTCATATAGATTCGATGTCGGTGATACGGTGGCCTTTTCCGGCGAGACCGGCACAAGTGCGCCGCACCTCCATTTCGAGCTGCGCGACGAGGCCGAGAGGCCGGTAAATCCCCTCATCGACATCTACAAGATTCCCGACAGGACCCCGCCGATCGTATCGGGCCTGGAGGTCATCCCCCTCGGAGCAGGGAGCGTCACAGAGGATGGCCCCCTGCCCGCGGTGAGCTATTTTCGGGCGTCGGGGTCGACGAGGTTTATCATGCCCGACACCCTGCATCTCGACGGGGAGTTCGGGTTCGCCATCTCCACCTGGGACGAGCAGGGGTACGGGAGGTACAGGATGGCGCCGGTGTCGATCGATCTGGCGATCGACGGGCAGACCCTCTATACGGTGAGAAACGAGATCTTCTCATATTCCCAGTCGGGCGAGATATCGGCCGAGTATGATGTAAGGGGAGAGGGTCCGGCGGGCCGCTACCTGAGGCTCTTTCCTGTCCGCGGCGTGACGAGGGCCGACAGGTCCGGCCCCGGCGTAGTGCATACCGGATTCAGAGAATCCGGTATGGCGCTTCAGAAGGGTCTTCATGTCGGTCTCCTGACGGTCAGGGATGCAGCGGGAAACTCGTCGACCGCGATATTCCATTTCGCCATACACGACATGCCCGAGATAACGACGGCGCACAGGCTCGAAGCGGCAGCGGAGGTCGTCTTCGCGGCCGTTGACCCGGATGGCGGCGATGTGACAGTCGGGCTCTTCGAATCGTTCGATGGGGGAAGAGCCTGGAGCGAGCTCTCGCCGAGGCGCGAGGGGGAGTATTTCAGGGCGGACGTGACCGACCGCGCGGGAGCTGTTTACAGGATAGACGCGATAGACGACGAGGGCGCCGCTGTCAGCAGATGGTTCGCCTCGCCTCAGGTCTCGTCGGTGCGGGACATGGTCTTCGCGACTCTCCGCGCCGGGACCTCCGGGGAGGGCGTGTTCCTTCATGTGAAGACCGACGCAGTTCTCGCCTCGCTGCCCGGTATAGCCGCGGGGAAGGAGAATCCGCTGACCGTCTACCAGACGGCTCCGTCGGAGTATGTAGCTACAGGCGGGATGGAGGAATTGAGCAGGGACCTCACGGTCTTTACCGTGTCGGGTATGGATTACAGGGGATTTCCAGTCTTCGCCGCGAAGGCCTCGAGGATATTCACGCTCCGCTCAGGCGGAAGCGCGCGGTTCACACTCTCCGACTCGATAGAGGCGAGGATGGAGGCGCCGTCACTTCGCGGGATCACGCCGCTGCGGATCACCGAGGTCCCGATGCGGGGGACAGTTCCAGCGGGACTCGTCCCGGTCAGCGTTCCCTTCGATCTCGATTTCCCCAGGGAGAATCTGTCGAAAGCGATGCGGCTCCACTGCGAGCCGGACGCGAAGGCCGGGCTCTTCATGTGGAAGAAAGAGAAGGGCTGGAGGTGCGTGGGCGTCCCGGCGATGGATGGCGGGTACGTATCGGTCGGCAGGCCGGGGACGTACATCTTTCTCACCGACGGGATCCCTCCGGTGATCGAGCATGTGGCGGTCGAAAAGAGCCATGAGGGGAGCGGCTTCTTCAAGCCGTACTTCTGTTCGGTCCCCGTTACCGAGGATGGAACGGGCGTCGATCCATGGGCAGCCGAGGCCCGGCTTGGGGGTGAGTGGGTCGTCTGCGAATGGGACTCGTTCAGAAAACGGCTCATAATCCCTGTCCCGGCCACTTTCCCCGCGGGTCATACGGTCCTCAGTGTAGAGGTCAGTGACCGTGCCGGAAACAGGAGTGCAGGCGAATTCGGATTTATGTTAAAATAGGCGGCGGGGAGGTAGAGGCAGAATGGCCAGCGCAGGATTTATTCATCTTCACAACCATTCAGAGTACAGCCTGCTCGACGGTGCGCTCCGTATAAAGGACCTCGTGTCCACCGCCGTGGATATGGGAATGGGCGCGGTAGCACTGACCGACCACGGTAATCTCTTCGGCGCGATACCCTTTTTCCGCGAGGCGAAGGCGGCGGGGATCAAGCCGATCATCGGCATGGAGGCCTATGTCGCAAGGGGCGGCCACACGCAGAAGACGGCGGCCAGGGGACAGGCGAGAAACGAGCACCTCGTCCTGCTGGCGAAGAACGAGACAGGCTACCGGAACCTGCTCAAGCTCTCGTCGATAGCATACACCGAAGGCTTCTATTATAAACCGAGGATAGATCTTGAGCTCCTCGAAGAAAGGTCGGAGGGCCTTATCGGACTTTCCGCCTGCCTGCAGGGGTCGATCCCGAGGCTTCTCAGGGACGGCCGCAGGGAGGAAGCGGTGGGGCTGGCAAGAAGGATGGCCTCGATCTTCGCGCCGGGCGATTTCTACATAGAGCTTCAGAACCACGGCATTCCCGAGGAGATCGAGCTTATCCCTCAGCTTGTCGCGCTTGCCCGGGAGCTCGAACTTCCGATCGTCGCTACGAACGACTGCCACTTCTGCAGAGCGGACGACCACGAGGCGCACGACGTCCTGCTCTGCCTTCAGACAGGCAAGGACCTCGAGGATCCGGCCAGGGGGATGCGCTCGCATCCCGAAACATATTTCAAGTCACCCGAAGAGATGCAGAAGCTGTTTGCCGAATATCCCGATGCGCTGTCGAACACACTCGAGATTGCAACGAAGTGCGGCTTCGAGCTGACAGATCGCGGGACGCAGCTTCCCGTGTTCCCGATCCCCGAGCCGTACAAGAGCCCCGGGGAATACCTCGAGCACCTCGTCGACGGGTACCTGCCCGACCGTCTCCCCGAGGTGACCGAAGAGGTCCGGGAGAGGATCAGGTACGAGCTCGACGTGATCAACAAGATGGACTTCGCCGGTTACTTCCTCATCGTCTGGGACATCGTGCATGCCGCCAAGGAGATGAATATCCCGGTCGGGCCGGGAAGGGGCTCGGCAGCAGGGAGCCTCGTCTGCTTCGCCCTGGGCATTACGAACATCAACCCGCTGGAGAACGGCCTCCTGTTCGAAAGGTTCTTAAATCCAGAGCGTATTTCCATGCCGGATATAGATATAGACTTCTGCGACGAGAAGCGTCAGGAAGTCATAGACCATGTCGTGGAGAAGTACGGCAAGGAGAATGTCTGCCAGATAATCACTTTCGGGAGGATGGCCGCGAGGGCCGCGGTAAGGGATGTCGGCAGGGTCCTGAAGATACCGTACGGCGAGGTCGACAAGCTCGCCAAGCTGATCCCGCCGGTACCGGGAACGACACTGACGGACGCGATCAAGGATGTGCCGGAGATAAAGGAAAAATACAAAAAGGAACCGCAGATAAAGAGGCTTCTCGACCTTTCGCTCCGTCTCGAGGGACTGGCCCGCCACGCGTCGACACACGCCGCCGGTCTCGTGATCACTCCGACGGCGCTCGTCGAACATGTGCCCCTTTACCGTTCGAGCAAGGGTGAGGTCACAACGCAGTACGAGATGAAGATCCTCGAGAGCATCGGGCTGCTGAAGATCGACATCCTCGGGCTGAAGACCCTCTCGCATCTCGAGAACACGATCGCCCTGATAAAGAAACACGAGGGGATCGAACTGGATATCGACGAGCTGCCGCTCGACGACCCCGATACCTTCGAGCTTCTGAAGAAGGGGCAGACGGTTGCCCTGTTCCAGCTCGAGTCCTCCGGGATGCGCGATCTCCTGCGCAGGATCGAGCCGACCGTCTTCGGCGACATCACAGCCGTCAACGCCTTGTACAGGCCCGGCCCTCTTGGCAGCGGGATGGTGACCGACTTCATAGAGCGCAAGCACGGTCGCAAGAAGATCAGGTACGACCACAAGCTTCTCGAACCGATCCTCGAGGAAACGTACGGCGTGATCCTCTACCAGGAGCAGGTCATGCGCATCGCGAGCGACATGGCCGGCTTCACACTCGGACAGGCCGACATCCTGCGGCGCGCGATGGGAAAGAAAAAGGTCAAGGAGATGGAGAAGCAGCGCAAGGCCTTCATCTCAGGATCGGTCGAGCGCGGCATACCACAGAAGACGGCGAAAAAGGTATTCGAACTTATGGCTCATTTTGCCGGGTACGGATTCAACAAGTCCCACTCGGCAGCATATGCGATGGTCTCGATGCAGACGGCCTACCTCAAGACGCATCATACCGAAGCCTTTATGGCGGCGGCGATGACGAGCGACATGGGTAATACCGACAGGCTGGTCATCCTCCTTGACGAATGCAGGAGCCTCGGCCTCGTGGTCGATCCTCCCGACGTCAATTCGGGCGGCACCGGCTTCGGGCTGGCCGGCGGCGCGATAACGTACGGTCTCGCCGCGATAAAGAACGCGGGGGAGAAGGCGATCCGCGGCATCGTCGAGGAGAGGAAAAAGAACGGACCCTTCGGCGACTTTTCCGATCTCTGCGACCGTATAGATCTGAAGCAGGTCAACCGGCGCGTCATCGAGGCGCTTATTCAGGGCGGGGCGATGGACTCCCTGCCAGGCACGAGGGCGCAGAAGACGGCTTCGCTCGACCGCGTTATCACCGGCGCGCAGCGGAGGCAGGCGGCGAGGGACAAGGGGCAGGGACTGCTGGGCTTTGGAGAAGGCACATCCGATATCGAGACTGTGCCTCTCGACAACGTTTCCCCGTGGGACGAGAGCGAACGGCTCCACAGGGAGAAGGAATCCCTCGGATTCTACTTCTCCGGGCATCCCCTCGACAGGTACCGCGATCTCCTCGGGCCGATCCTGTCGGTCGACAGTACGACGCTGCCGGAGAAGAAGGACCGGGAGCAGGTGGTCCTCGCCGGCATGGTGGTCGACCAGAGGGTGATCAACGACCGGAAGGGTCAGCAGATGGCGTTCGTCACTCTGGAAGATTTCAACGGCTCTTACGAGGTGATCGTCTTCGCCAGCTCGTTCAGGACTAGCAGGGAGAGGCTCGAGAAGGACAACCTCGTCGTCATTCCCGGGAAGATCACTATCAGGGAAGGAAGCGACACGAAGGTCATAGCCGACAAGGTTTACACAATAGACGAGGCGCTCAGGTACCTGACCCGCGCGGTGCATCTGAGGGTCGAGGGCGACAAGCTCGGCGACACCGAGCTCGAGATCATGAGAGAGACAATATCACGGTTTTCGGGTGAGAAGTCCGTGGTGCTTCATGTGAAGCTCAACGGAGACGGCGAGAGGAAGGTCAGGCCGAGAGCGATGGGAGTCTCCCCGGGCCTCGAGCTGATAGATGAACTGAAGAAAATATCGGGGGTGGAACATGTGGAAGTCTCGTAGACGGATCATCCTGTCTGCCGCGGTCATCGCGGCGGCGATTCTGGCCGCGAGCGGCGCGGATGCGCAGCTGCTCGAGGATCTGAAGGTGGTTTCCACGCCGACGGCGGGTCTGATCGGGCACGGAGCGTATCTGTTCGAGGGCAGGATCGGTCCGGGCAACGACCTTCTCTTCGGCATGGCGGTCGGGTTCCACGACAGGCTCATGGTCGGCATGTCATTCGGTCTCCAGAACTTCATAGGCCGGGGAAAGATCGAGGCGAACAACCTGCCCGGGTTCCTGCTCAGGCTCCGTGTGATCGAAGAGGGGCTCGCCGGGCCCGCATTCGCCATCGGGATCGACACGCAGGGAGAGGGACGCTACATCGACGATGCTGAAAGATACGAGCGCAAATCACTCGGAGCATACGCCGTGGTGAGCAGGAACTTCGACGCCCGGATCAACATCGGGCTGCACGGAGGCATCAACTACTCCTTCGAGAACCGGGACGAGAACAGCATCGACCTCTACGCAGGCACATCTTTTACGATCATCCCCGGGCTGACGCTGCTCCTTGATTACGACGCATGTTTCGACGACGACGATTCGGACGTTCCGACAACGCTGACCAAAGGCAGGGGTTATCTCGACTGCGGGATAAGGGTCGACTACGGGGAAAATCTCAGAATGCGGCTCCTGTTCAAGGACCTTCTCGGTAATTACATTCCGGAGAGCGGCGTGGCCCGTTCGCTGGAGATCGTCTATATAAACTGGTTCTAGAAAGATGTGATCGAATGGAACAGCGCGACCCGAGGATCCTCGAATTCGAGAGACCGATCTACGAGCTCCAGGACAGGATCGATCGGCTGAAGAAGGAAGGAAAGAGCTCGGCCGGAGAGATAGCCGGTCTCGATCAGCGTCTTTCAGATCTCGAGAGAAAGGTCTACAGCGGGCTTACCGCATGGGAGCAGGTCCAGCTTGCCAGGCACCCGATGAGACCGACCGCGATCGATTACATCAGGATGATATGCGATGAGTTCGAGGAACTCCACGGCGACCGTCTCTTCAGGGACGATCCGGCCGTGGTCGGCGGGATCGCAGTGATAGGCGGCCGCAAGGTCATGATCGTCGCGCACGAGAAGGGCCGCAATACGAGGGAAAAGATCACGCGCAACTTCGGAATGGCCAGCCCCGAGGGATTCCGGAAGGCGCTTCGCCTGATGAAGACTGCCGAGAAGTTCGGGATGCCGATACTCTCGATCGTCGATACCCCCGGAGCCTATCCCGGCGTTGAGGCCGAGGAGAGGGGCCAGCCGAGGGCGATCGCCGATAATCTGCAGCAGGTATTTGATATAGACACCCCCATAGTCGTCGTGATAATCGGCGAAGGGGGGAGCGGAGGAGCCCTGGCGCTCGCCATCGGGGACAGCGTGCTGATGCTGGAGCATTCGATATATTCAGTCATATCACCCGAAGGATGCGCGGCGATACTGTGGAAGAGCAGGGAAAAGGCACCCGATGCCGCGGAGGCCCTGCGGCTCACAGCCCGGGACTGTCTCAAGCTGAAGGTGATCGACAGGATAATCGAGGAATCGAAGGGAGCGGCCCACAGGGACCCCGAAGGGACGGCCGGACGGATCCAGAGCGAGGTTCTGGCCGAGCTGGAGATGATCGAGGGCATCCAGGCCGATCTTCTTCTGGAGCGGCGGAGGCGTAAATGCTCCGAAATGGGGGCTTTCGAGGAGCGAGGGATAATACCCTTTATAGATTATCGACTTGACCTGAAGGCCTGATATTTCATATAATTATACAGCCAGCTTGAGGAGCGGGGAGCACCGGTCCCCGCTGAAATATTGCTTCTGTGCTGCAGGTCCCTGAAGGGAAGTTGGATATTTCCGTCTTTGTCAGGGATTTTTCTTTGAGGGGAAAAGAACGATGGTCAGACAGGATCTGCTCGATATTCTTGCTTGTCCCCGTTGCAAGGAGAAGGTCGTCCTCAGCGAGGACGGCTCGTGGCTGATCTGCGAGAACTGCGTGGTGAGATATCCCATCGAAGAGGATATTCCCATAATGCTCGTCGAGCGCGCGGTATCTATCGAAGACTGATTTCCCCCACGGAGGCACAGTCCGTGAGCGTGTTCACTCATTTTGCCGCTGGAGCGCTGGCCGGATCGCTGATACCGAATCCGTTCGCGGCTCCGTTTATCGGACTCGGCAGCCATCTGCTGCTCGATATGATCCCTCACAAGGACTTCGAGGACTACCGGATCGAGATCGTGCTCTGGGTCGTCGCGATGATCGCTCTGTTCGCCGGCGGTGCGTACAGCTGGGCCATTGTGCTGGCCGGGCTCTTCGCAGTCCTGCCCGACCTGGAGAACCTGCTCCAGAAGACGGGAACGATCCGCCGCGATCAGATGATATTCCCGGGGCACAGGAAGGGTTTTATCAGGCACGGACGTGAGACCGGCGTGTGGAGCGTCGTCCTGCAGGTCGTCTTTACAACTGTCGTAATAGTGTGGATGATCAGGAGGAACGGGTGAAGAGACTATCGATACTGTTTCTGATCGCAATGTTCGTTCCGGCGGCGGCCGGGGCTGGAAACTGGCGCATAGTCTCCGAAGATGATGCCGGTATCACAGTCGAATTCACCTCGGGCAGTCCCGTCATTATGCCCGCGGGCGGGGAGGAAGGCGGAGGCGCGATCGTCCGCATACCCGGATTCACACTGGAGAGGATACCGGGCCTGCCCGTGCTGCCAGTTAAGAGATTTCTGATAGAAGTGCCAGCTGATCGTGGAATCAGGCTTCAGGTGCTCAGCAGCCGCAGAGTACCGATCGAAGGCGGCCTGCCTGAAGTCTGGT
>DAOVNN010000130.1 GCA_030630165.1 Candidatus Krumholzibacteriota bacterium | reverse complement strand
GGAGCTCTTCCGCAACAGGGCTGCACACCTCGTCCTGCCGGCGTTCGTGCTCGGAGTGGCGTCGGCAGCGGGCATGGCCCGCTACATGAGGGGCAGCATGCTCGACGAGCTGCGGCGCGACTATGTCCGGACCGCACGGGCCAAGGGTCTCTCCGAGGGTACGGTGCTGATGAAGCACGCCTTCCGGAACGCGGCGATACCGATCATGACGATCATCGGGCTGAGTATCCCGTTCCTGCTCGGCGGCTCTGTCGTGACGGAGAAGATATTCTCGTGGCCCGGGATGGGATCGCTGATGGTCGAGTCGATATTCACGAGGGATTATCCAGTGGTTCTGGCGATAAATTTCATCGTCTCGGTTATGGTCATACTGGGTAATCTCCTCGCAGATCTCGGTTACGCTCTCCTCGATCCGAGGATCGCGTATGGCGGAAGGGAGGGGGAGTGATGAGCGGCGGAAGGTCCCTCTGGTCGGCCGGATGGGCGAGATTCCGAAGGAACCCCCTGGCGATGGCGGGTGCGATCACGGTCCTGGTCCTCTATCTCGTCGCGATTCTGGCGCCGGCGCTGACACCATACGACCCGGTCTCCCACGGCGATCTGCCGCAGATGCGGCACCAGCCGCCGTCAAAAGACCATCCCCTGGGCACCGACAAGTTCGGACGCGACGTACTCACGAGAATGGTCTACGGCTCGAGGATCTCGCTCACGGTGAGTTTTCTCGCCGTCGCGCTCTCAGTCATCCTCGGTTCGATAATAGGGGCGGTCGCCGGGTATACCGGAGGTTTTGTCGACGCCGTTCTGATGAGGATGGTCGACGCGCTGATGTCGATCCCGAGACTGTTCCTGCTTCTGACCTGTATAGCCCTTTTCTCGAGGAGCCTTCTGCTCGTCACATTACTGCTCGGGGCGACCGGGTGGATGAGCACGGCCCGGCTGGTGCGCGCTCAGATACTCACGCTGAAGAACAGGGAGTTTATCAGCGCCGCCGAGGCGCTCGGGGCGGGAAGCAGGCGTATCGTCCTGCGTCATCTCATTCCCAATGCGCTCACCGTGATCATCGTATCGGCGACACTGAGGATAGGACTTATCATCCTCGTCGAGGCGGCATTGAGTTTTCTCGGCCTCGGTGTTCCGCCGCCGACTCCGAGCTGGGGGATGATGGTCTACGAGGGGCGCGAAGTCCTGCTCGACGCCTGGTGGGTTTCGACCTTTCCCGGTCTGGCGATTGTTGTTACAGTGGTCGGGTACAACCTCCTGGGCGACGGCCTGAGAGACTCGTTCGACCCGGTGCGGTTCACATAGAATACGAAAGAGCAATATGCCTGAAGATCTCCTGAAGATAGACGAGCTGAAGACGGTGTTCCGCACCGAGGCCGGGACGGCGAGGGCCGTCGACGGGGTGAGCTTTACCGTAGGTCGCGGAGAGACTGTCGGCCTGGTCGGCGAATCGGGATGTGGAAAGAGCGTGACTGCCCTTTCGATCATGAGGCTGGTGGCCGATCCGCCCGGACGCATCGAAAGCGGCAGCATCGTATTCGAAGGGAGGGACCTCCTCGGTCTCAGTGAGAAGGAGATGAGGAAGGTCAGGGGGAACGAGATATCGATCGTCTTCCAGGAGCCGCTCAGCAGCCTCAACCCTGTCTTCACATGCGGGGAGCAGATCAGGGAGGCGATAGCTCTCCACCAGAAGCTCGGACGCAGGGAATCGAGAGCGAAAGCTGTCGATATGCTCCGGCTCGTCAGGATCCCCGACCCTGACAAACGTTACAGCAGCTATCCGCACCAGATGAGCGGCGGGATGAGGCAGAGGGTGATGATCGCGATGGCGCTGAGCTGTCAGCCGAAGCTGCTGATCGCCGACGAGCCGTCGACGGCGCTCGATGTATCGGTGCAGGCGCAGATCATAGAACTTCTCGTCGATCTGCGCGTGGGCAGGGACATGGCGGTCCTTCTCATCACTCACGATCTGGCGGTAGTTGCGCAGATGGCTGACCGTGTCGTCGTCATGTACGCAGGCTCGGTGGTCGAGGAGTCGCCGGTAGAGGAACTCTTCGCTTCGCCGGCTCATCCGTACACGAAGGGGCTCATCGATTCGCTCCCGAAACTCGGCCAGAGTCTCGAGAGGCTGCCGATGATCCCCGGCACAGTGCCTGATCCGCTCCATGTCCCGGAAGGGTGCAGGTTCAGCGATCGATGCCAGGAGAGATTTGATAAGTGTTCGGTAGAACCTCCGCTTTTCGACCTCGCCGCCGGCCGCCGGGCGAGATGCTGGCTCTGCGAGGGGAGTGAAGGATGAGCGTGCTGATCGCAAAGGGGTTGAAAAAATACTACAGGAGCGCAGGCGGATTTTTCCTGCGCGGAAGCAGGCAGCTCCGCGCCGTCGATGGTGTCGACATCGAACTCGAGAAGGGAAAGACGCTGGGGCTCGTCGGAGAGTCCGGCTGCGGCAAGAGCACGCTGGCCCGTCTGCTTCTGAGGCTCGAAGAGCCGACCGACGGAACACTCGAGATCGACGGGACAGATTTTCTCGCCCTGAAGGGGAGAGAGCTGCGCCGGGCGCGAAGGAAGATACAGATGATCTTCCAGGACCCCTACTCCTCCCTGAACCCGAGACTGACCGTGGGCAGCACGATAGCAGAGGGGATCAGGATCCATGGTCTAGCCAGGGGTGCCGATGTGGAGCGGCGCGTGAGCGAGCTGCTCGACCAGGTCGGTCTTCCGCGTGCGGCTTATTCGAGGTATCCCCACGAGTTCTCGGGGGGACAGAGGCAGAGGGTAGGGATAGCGCGCGCTCTGGCAGTCGAGCCTGATATCATTGTGGCCGATGAACCGGTATCTGCCCTCGATGTCTCGGTGCAGGCGCAGATCATCAATCTCCTTGCCGACCTGCAGAGAGACCTCGGATTGACCTATCTCTTCGTTGCGCACGATCTCGGCGTAGTCGAGCATGTGAGCGACCGTATCTCGGTGATGTATCTCGGCAGGATCGTCGAGTCGGCTCCGGCGAAGGAGCTTTTTTCAGATCCACTGCATCCGTATACGGCGGGCCTGCTCGCTTCGATCCCGACTGCAACGCCGGGGCGCAGGATCAAGGCCGCTATCAGCGGGGACGTGCCGAGTCCAGTCGACATACCCGATGGATGCTCGTTCCATACGAGATGTCCGAAGGCGTTCGGACCCTGCGGATCGGAGACGCCGCGCCTCGAGGAAGTCTCGTCCGGGCGATGCACCGCGTGCTGGCTGTATAAGGAATAAAACGCGCCGGTCAGCGCCTTGCGGTCCGTTCGTCGAGGATCCGTTTCGATACCGATCCACCGGTCTTCAGCACCTTCGATCCCCTGGTGATTTTGCAGAGACTCACTCCGAGCTTAGAGGCTATCGCGCGCTGGGAATGCCCGTCCCCCAGCATTTCCATCACCTTCCATCGTTTGGATATGTCCTCGATCTCGGAAGCGGTAAAGACCTCCTTCATGAATCTCTTCATAGTACGGGGATCGTCTATGGAACAGAAGATCCTTACAAGCCTGTCTGTCACTTTCATCTCTACCGGTCCTTGAGCAATAAAAGAAATCGGAGTCACATTCCGCTGCAGGAACTCGCATATTACGGGACCTGGGAGAGCCGGATTATCCGAGGGGTGCGACCGGCCCTGTGAGCCTCTGCGAATCTGTGACTCCGATATCCCGGAATTAGATATCAGGTGGCACCGCGTTTGTTTCTGTCAACAGAATCTGTTTCTATTGACAGAAACATTATAATCACGAAACGCCGCTTTGTAAAGGGCTGATTATTTAATCGCCATATTTTTGCCCTTCAGGATCTTGTGCGGATATTCCCGGTCTGTCATACCTGGCCTTCGGCAATAACCCGGATAGCGATGTATTTCCGCAATGACGGTATCTGGTCCCACTCCCACCTGTGGAAGTGGTTTTGACCATGTATACTATTACAATTCTACTCCCGGCGCCGGGAGTAAGTCAGTTCGTGATTCCACAGGAAAAGTGAGTATTGCCGCAGTCCCGGCGCCGGGAGTGGAATTACAGAAAGTGTAAGGGAATTTACCATCACCGGTGATGGTAAAAATCCTTACACTCTCGACAGCAGTCGATCCCGCTGATCAACAGTCGGTTTCGGACATGATGAGTTCCGGCGGGAGCGCATTTTACACGCACGAATTCTGGAAGGAACTTTATTTTCAGACGCCGCTCCCGCATACTATACGGTACAGTCCCCCTGTACGATATAGTTCCCTTGGAAAGAGAGATTCGATGAAGCGCAGCTGCGAATGGCCCTCCGGTGACCCTCTGATGATAGAGTACCACGACACCGAATGGGGCGTGCCCGTCCACGACGACAGGAAGCTCTTCGAGTTCCTCGTGCTGGATGCCATGCAGGCGGGGCTGAGCTGGCGGACCGTTCTGAAGAAGCGCGAGAACTTCCGCAAGGCGTTCAGGCAGTTCGATCCGGTGAAGATCGCGAAGTTCGGGAAGCGGGATATCGAGAGGCTGATGAACGACGCCGGTATAATCAGGAACAGGCTGAAGATCGAGTCTACAGTGGCAAACGCGAAGGCTCTGCTGGAAGTGCGCAAGGAATTCGGTTCCTTCGATTCGTACATCTGGGGCTTTACCGGCGGGAAGACGATAAAGAACAAGTTGAAGAAACTGGAGCGGCTGCCCGCTGAATCGGATGAATCACGGGCAATGAGCAGGGATATGAAAAAACGGGGATTCCGTTTCTGTGGCCCCGTGATATGCTATGCTTTCATGCAGGCCGCCGGGATGGTCAACGACCACCTCGTCCACTGCTTCAGATACAGGGAGGTAGGACGATGAAGATACGGATGTTTTTGCTGATCGTGCTGGTCTCGGCCGTACTGACCGGCTGCGACGATACGACCTCCCCCGATAAGGACGAGGATTTCATCCTTGCCGTGATGGTGCTCGACCCGGTCGGCCAGCCACTTGAGGGGATGTCGGTCGGTCGGCAGATAGATCTCGAAGGATTTGACCTGCCCTGGTCGCGTCAGGCGGGACCAGGCGCCCTTCTTCCCGATTCTGATACGCTGATGTTTTCCTATCCGAATCCTTTCAACGGTGTGGCGGCCGTCAGGTTTTTTACTGTCGATACAAGAGAGGCGCAATTGTATGTGATCGACTGGCGCGGGCGTGAGGTGAAGACACTTCTGCAAGGGCGGTTGATGGGAGGGCTGTACTCGATCGAGTGGGACCAGAGGGATGGGGCGGGCGACAGGGTAATCAACGGTGTCTACAGGTTCTGCCTGGCGCTGGCCGATACGCTCGATCCGCATGAGTATGACTTCGCCGATTCGATAGAGTGCACCGTTATCGACTTTCTCGATCCGAACAGGACCGAGATCGACGTGACGGACCATACGGGATTCTTTTCTACACGCGACCTCGATCTTTTTCCGTCGCTCCAGGGGCATGGGATACAGACGATCTACAACGAGGTGGCCGAGCCCACGGGGGATTTCTCGGTCAGCGATACATTGACGATAATGGTATCCACGCCCCCGCCGGCCGAGGGAGGAAGGATCTATCACATGAGACGCAGGGTCGTACTGGTCGACGGGCCGAACTATCTCGAGTTCCACTTTGTGCCGAACGATTCGTCGGGAGTGTTCATTAATTCGCCCTGAGGGCCTTTATTCCCCTTGCAGGTCATTTCAGGCCGTCCCGGATTTTTCCCCTGGACGGCAGTATTTTACTTGGGACGGCCCTCCGAATGTATTAATATATCAATCCCCGATTTACGGTGCCTGCGGGCGCCTGCGGGGGACGCATCTCCGGGGCCTGACGGCGGACCCGGAAAACCAACGAAAGAAAACAGGAGCAGATCATGGTCGAAAAGCATCTCGAAGCCATCCGTGCAAAGGAAGCGGAGGCACGCGGACGCCTCGCGGAGACCGCGAATGAAGCGGAACTTCTGATGGAAGCCGCGCGCGCCGAGGGTGAGAAGCTGATCGAGGAAACCAAGATAAGCGGAAATGAACTGATGCGCTCGATGACTGCCGGTGCGAAGCAGGAGGCCGACAAGGAGATCGAGAAGCTCAGGGCTGAGAGCGTAAAGGCTTCGGCTGAGCTCGACAGAGCAGCCGGACGCAACAGTGACAAGGCGCTCGAGCTGATAATCCGCACTTTCAGGCAGGGCATCTGACCCTGACCGGGAGGGATTCATTTGGCTGTCAGCCGCATGTTGAAGATGCAGCTGCTGGGGCATTCTTCCATCAAGGATGATCTCAAGAGATACCTGCGTGCCCGGGGCGTGGTGGAGATCACCACTTCGGAGACGGACTCCACCGCTCCCGAATCGCCGAGGGATCTCGAAACCGGCCTGGAGAGCGCCGAGAGCGCGCTCGAATACCTCTCCCCTCATGAACCCCACAGATCCTTCTTCGCTAAGGTATCGGCCGGCCCGCTCGAGACGAGCGACGAGGCGTCGGCGGACCTTGCCGGGCGGGTATCCGTGACAGAGATCTCGGACAGGTGCTCGGGCCTTCAGGCCGCCGCGCGTTCGGCGAGGGACGATCTGGCCAGAAGCATGGAACTGGTCTCGGTCCTCGAGCCCTGGATAAATCTCGACATTCCGATGGATTCTCTGCGAGCGGGGGACTATGCCGTGGAGTTCTGGGCCTTCCCCGAAAAGACAGCCGCCGGCATCCTCGATGAAGCGAAGGATCTCTTTCCTCTCGCGGTCTTTGAATCCGTCGCGATGGCGGCGGGGAGGAAGTTTGCCGCGGCGATCGTGTCGGACAGTGATACAGATCAGCTCGGCGAGATGCTCAAGGAGAGGAGCTGCTCGAGGTGCTCGTTCGAGGGACTCGAGGGAACCCCCTCGTCGATCATCGAGAAAGAAAGGGCGAGCTGGGCCGGCTTCGAACAGTCGGCCGAGGATGCTGAGGAAGAGGCGAGGAAACTCGCCGCCTCGAACGACGAGATCAGGATACTGTCCGATTATTACAGGGAAGCGATCGGCCTCGATGGGGTCGACGGGCACCTGTCGAAGACCGATTCGACCTTCCTGATGGAGGGTTGGGTCAGGGCTCTCGACAGGCCCCGGCTGGTCAGGGAGCTCAGCGAGAGATTCGCCGAGGTAGAGGTAGCCTTCAGGGAACCCCTCGAAGATGAGGATCCCCCGATCCATCTCGACAACAGGGGCGTAACGAAGCCGTTCGAGTTCGTAACGACCCTCTACGGCAGACCGGTCTACAGGGAGGACGATCCGACCCCGCTGCTCGCGCCTTTCTATGTCCTCTTCTTCGCGATGTGCCTGACAGACGCAGGATACGGCCTCACGCTGGCGGCGCTGGCGTCCTTCGTGCTGCTCAAGTTCAAGCCGAAAGGGGGCGTAAGGAATCTCTTTAACCTCCTCTTTATCGGCGGACTGGTAACGGCAGTGATCGGGATCGTAGCCGGCGGGATATTCGGCCTCGGTATCGACTCGTTCCCCGCGTGGCTCAAGCCGTTCGTCCTTATCAATCCCCTCGCGGAACCTATGAAGATGCTTAACATCTCGTTCCTCATGGGGATCGTCCATATCCTCTTCGGGATAGGATTGAGGATGAGGGCCGATTTCAGGGCGGGGCTTATCGCCGACGCCCTTTTCGACGACCTCGCCTGGATCATATTCATCGCCGCGCTGGCGCCGCTCGGATTCGCCGGCATACTTGGCGGAGAGGTGCCGCCGATGGTCATCCGTGTCGCCACCTGGGTGTCACTCGGTGTTGCGGTCGTGATATTCCTGACGGGCGGCAGGAAGCAGAAGT